>NZ_QSHS01000001.1:17479-193711 GCF_003467795.1 Collinsella sp. AM36-4AA | reverse complement strand
CCCAAACGGGGCGGCACGCCATTTTTTATCAGCCAACTCGTTGAAGTATGGTGACGAAGGCGCAAGGCCGGGAGGGGTTTCCTAAGGGCACATCCCGCAGCCGCAACGCGGCGAGGACGTGCCCGTGGAAACCCCGCAGGCCCCGCGGCCGGTGGGAGCAACGCTACTTCACGACCAAAATGTCGCAGTCCGTATTGCGCAGCAGGAACGTCGAAATCGAACCCAGGAGCGCGTACTTGATCGAGGACAGGCCGCGGGCGCCGCAGAGCACCAGGTCGGGCTTGACCACGTCGAGCATCTCGTCTTTGAGCGTCTCACGAATACGGCCGGCGCGAATCATGACCTCGACCTCGGGAATATCGGGATTGGCCTTGGCCTCTTCGAGCTGCTTGGCGATGGAGTTCTTAAATGCCTCCTCTAGGCCGTTGACCAGATCGACCGGATAGGAACCGGCGCTCTCGAGCGCCGTGGAATCGATAACGTGGCCGATGATTAGCTTGGCGCCGTTGTTCGCGGCGACCTTGATGGCGCGTGCGAGCACAAAATCCTGCTGTTCAGTACCGTCGAGTGAAACAAATACCTTGGTGTAGCCCTCGTTCATGGTTTCCTCCTTGGTCTATCGCACGGGCGCGGGGCTCGTGCATCGGGCGGGCGCGGGCGCGTTGGCCGCCGGACACTTTATCTTGTTGCAGTTATACCCAAGGATTTGGGTTTGACCGCTCGCAATTCTGTGAACGGGCGAGTTTTTTGGTAAGGGTAGGCGCAGGCGCGCCGCCAACGGTTGATAATGGGACATCGCCCGCACCGTCCGCAGAACAATATCGGCGGGTGTCTAACGAGGGGGTCCCTTTGGATATCATCGAGCTTTTAAAATCTGCCTTCATGGGCCTGGTCGAGGGCATCACCGAATGGCTGCCCGTTTCGTCGACCGGTCACATGATCTTGGTGGACGAGTTCGTCAAGATGAACGTGAGCGAGACGTTCTGGAACATGTTCCTGGTCGTGATTCAGCTTGGCGCCATTTTGGCCGTCTGTGTGCTGTTCTTCCATGAGCTCAATCCGTTCTCGCCCAGCAAGGGCAAGGAGGGCCGTCACGACACCTGGGTGCTGTGGGGCAAGATTGTGCTCGGTTGCATTCCTGCGGCGGCGATCGGCCTGCCGCTCAACGACTGGATGGAGGAGCATTTCTACAATGCTCCCGTCGTGGCGCTGGCGCTCATTGTGTACGGCGTGCTGTTTATCGTGATCGAGAACTGGCGCGCGAGCAAGCGCGAGGAAATGGTCGTTGCCGGTTCGTTTGGTTCGCGTGCTGTGGTGTCGGGTGAACGTCCCGCCGGTGCGCACTTTGCGGCGCCCGCCACGGCTACCGCTGAGGATGAGGACGATGACGAGAATCTGGACTTTGGTTCCATCGCCACGCTCGAGGATCTAAGCTGGAAGACTGCGCTGGGTATCGGCTGCTTCCAGGTGCTTTCGCTGGTGCCTGGTACGTCTCGCTCCGGTTCTACCATCATCGGCGGCCTGCTTTTGGGCTGCACGCGCTCGGTGGCGTCTAAGTTCACGTTCTTCCTGGCCATCCCTGTCATGTTTGGCGCGAGTGCGCTCAAGCTGGTCAAGTACTTCATCAAGGGCGGCACGTTCGGCACCAACGAGATCGCCATCTTGGGCGTGGGCTGCGTCGTCGCCTTTGTGGTGTCGCTCATCGCCATCAAGTGGCTTATGGGCTTCGTTCGCCGTCACGACTTCAAGTGCTTCGGCGTCTACCGCATCATCCTGGGCATCGTGGTGCTCGCGTACTTCTTCGTTCTGGAGCCTATGCTCGGCCTGTAACTTGGTTGACGCTGCGCGGCGGCCAGAGCGACAACTTGTCATTCAACGAGGGCGGCATGACCAAAAGGTCTATGCTGCCCTCTTTTTTGGGCGATGGGGTGGGTCCGATGGTGGCGCACGGAGTCGTGGTGTGATTTGCGTCGGTGTCCGCGCGGCTCGGTATACTGGTACGGCTCAAACTATGGCGCTGCCCGCAGGCGCGCCGTCCGTCAGATGAGGAGTCGCCCATGACCCAGCCCCTGCCCTGGGAAAAGAACACTGCTGCGTCCGTGCCGCCCGCGCCGGAACCCGTGCCGCTCGATGCATACACTGCCCCCGCTGCGCCGGAGCCCGAGCTCGTCCCGCCCGACATCTACGATGCTCCCGCACCGGCACCCAAGCCCGCTAAGTCGCTTGTCGACATCGACAGTCTTAACCCCGCCCAGCGCGAAGCGGTCCTGACGACCGAAGGTCCGCTGCTGGTCCTTGCCGGTGCTGGCTCGGGCAAGACCCGCGTCTTGACCTTCCGCATCGCCCATATGCTCGGCGACCTGGGCGTTAAGCCCTGGCAAATCCTTGCCATCACGTTTACCAACAAGGCCGCGGCCGAGATGCGCGAGCGTCTGGCGGCACTTATCCCCAGCGGTACCCGCGGCATGTGGGTGTGCACCTTCCATGCCATGTGCGTGCGCATGCTGCGCGAGGACGCTGACCTGCTGGGCTACACCGGTCAGTTCACCATTTACGATGACGACGATTCCAAGCGCATGGTGCGTGATATTATGCAGGCGCTCGGCATCGAGCAAAAGCAGTTCCCCATCAACATGATCCGCAGCAAGATCAGCTCGGCCAAAAACGCCATGATCGGGCCCGAGGACATGCTCAAATCCGCTGACAGCCCCAATGACAAAAAGGCCGCGCAGGTCTACCTGGAGCTGGAGCGCCGCCTGCGCGCCGCCAACGCGATGGACTTCGACGACCTGCTCGTGCGCACGCTCGAGCTACTGCGAACCCGCCCCGAGGTGCTCGATAAGTACCAAGAGCGCTTCCGCTACATTAGCGTCGACGAGTATCAGGACACCAACCACGTCCAGTACGAGATCGCCAACCTGCTGGCCGCCAAGTACCAAAACCTCATGGTTGTGGGCGACGACGACCAGTCCATTTATAGCTGGCGTGGCGCCGACATCACCAATATCCTGGACTTTGAGAAGGACTTTAAAAACTGCAAGACCGTCAAGCTGGAGCAGAACTATCGCTCCACGGGTCACATCCTGAGCGCCGCCAATGCCGTTGTTCGCCACAACTCGCAGCGCAAGGACAAGCGCCTGTTTACGGCCGAGGGCGATGGCGAGAAGATTCAGGCTTTCCAGGCAAGCGACGAGCGCGACGAGGGCCGCTGGATTGCCGGCGAGATCGAGAAGCTGCATGCCAAAGGCACGAGCTACGACGATATCGCCGTGTTCTACCGCACCAACGCCCAGTCGCGTATCCTCGAAGATATGTTCCTGCGCGCGGGCGTGCCCTACAAGATCGTGGGCGGCACGCGATTCTTCGACCGTGCCGAGATCCGCGACGTCATGGCCTACCTCAAGATGATCGTGAACCCGGCCGACGAGATGAGCGTCAAGCGCGTCATCAACACGCCGCGCCGCGGCATCGGCTCCACCTCGATCCAAAAGATCGAGCAGCTGGCGCGCGACAACCGCTGCTCGTTCTTCCAGGCCTGCGAGATCGCAACAGCCGAGACGGGCATGTTTAGTGCCAAGGTGCGCAACGGCCTGTCGAGTTTTGTGGCGCTGGTGCGCGAGGGCCGCCGCATGGACGGCGAGCTCAAGGACGTCGTCGAGATGATTGTCGATAAGACGGGCCTGCTGCAGGCGTTTCGCGCCGAGGGCACCATGGAGTCCGAGAGCCGCGCCGAGAACATCCAGGAATTCCTGGGCGTCGCTGCCGAATTTGAGGAGACGCACGAGGATATCGAGGGCACGCTCGAGAGCTTGGAAGAGCTGCGTGCAGCCGGTGTTGCCGATGTGCCTGCCAGTGCCGAGCCCGAGCCCGTTGTGGTGAGCGCGCCTGCGCCCGAGCCAGGGCCGTCCGCGCCCGCGTCTTCGTTTGAGGCGCTCGTCGGTGCTCGTGACGCCGCGGGCTCCAATCCGCTCGATAGCCTAGCCGCTCCGGCGCTCTCGCCGCAGGATGCCCTGACCGCTGCCATCGCGGGCAACGCATATGCCGCGCCGACGGAGCTGCCGGCGGGTGCCGTGCATGCCGACGAGATCGAGCGCGCCTATGGCCCGCTCACCTGCAAAGCGCTGCCGGCGCTCATGGAGTGGCTGGCCTTGCGCTCCGACTTGGATTCCCTGGCCGGCGAGACGCATGCCATTACCATGATGACCATCCACTCTGCCAAGGGCCTGGAGTTCCCGGCGGTGTTTGTGGCCGGCATGGAGGAGGGTATCTTCCCGCACGTGCACGACTTTGGCGGCAGCGATGATCCGGGCAAGCTCGAAGAGGAGCGTCGCCTGGCCTACGTCGCCATCACGCGCGCCCGCAAGCGCCTGTTCCTGACCTATGCGGCCACGCGTCGCACCTACGGTTCGACTTCTGCCAACCCGCGCTCGCGCTTCCTCAACGAGATTCCGTTTGAGGATATCGAGTTTAGCGGCATCGGCTCTGCCGGTTTTGAGGGCACGGGCTGGGAGAAGCGCGGCGACCGTCACGGCACCTTTGGCTCGGGCATGGGCTCGGATATGTATGGCGGTAAGGTGTTCGGTTCGCATACGCGCTCGACCGGCGGTTTCGGTTCGCGCGGCGGATCGAGCTTCGACGATTTCTTTGGTGGCAGCACCTATGGCACCGAGCGCCATCGCGGGGTTTCGCCCGACGCCGGCCGTGTTGCCTCGACCTTTGGTTCGGGCGCGCCGCGAGCTAAAAAGCCGTCGTCCAAGGTGTCGCCGACGGTGGAGCGCAAGGTCGATCGCGCCAGCGCGTCGCAGGACTTTGCCGCGGGCGATACCGTGAGCCACAAGACCTTTGGCACCGGTACCGTGATCTCGGTCGCCGGAGACATGATCGAGGTGCAGTTCGAAAAGACCGGCCAGACTAAAAAGCTCATGAAGGGCTTTGCACCGATCGTCAAGTTGTCGTAATCCCGGCGGACCCGGGTGGGCGTATGGGGCAACATCGCCTGCTCGGACAGTCCTGCTCGCACGGAGAGCACATTAAGTGCTCTCCGGCTCGTGCGGAACTCGCGACCGATGTTGCCCTATACGCCCACCCAGGTCCTCAGGTGACGTTGCTTGCGAACGTCGCTCTACTCGTTCGCTTTTTGGTCTGGAGAGCCGGGTGGGCTGATAGAAAAATAGATGTGAGTAGGGGCTCCTCCGTTGATGAACGAGGGAGCCCCTTGTTTCGTTTTGGTTGTTGTTGCGACCTAGAGGTGGCTGATGATCAGTTCCATCTTGCCTTCGAGTTCGATCTGGTTCACGGTGCTCGGGGCCAGCAGGTGGCTGCCCTTGTGGACGGGGTCGCCGCAGACGGTGCCTTCGCCGTCGATGACCGACAGACACATGAAGGGCCAGCATTGCTCGAGGGTCTTGCTGCCGTTGACGCGCACGCGATCGACGGTGTAGCAGGGGTTGGACTCGAGTTCGGTCACGCCGTCGACTTCGGGCGCGGTCACGGTGCCGTCGGTCGGTGCCTGAACATCAAAGTCGATGCAGTCGAGGCTCTGCTCAATATGCAGCGGGCGCAGCTTGCCGTCGGTGCCGGGGCGGTCGTAGTCGTACAGGCGATACGTCACGTCGCTCGATTGCTGCGTCTCCAAAATGAGCGTGCCGGTTTTAATAGCGTGCACGGTGCCCGAGTCAATCTGGAAAAAGTCGCCCTTGTGGATTGGGAGCACGTTGAGCATGTCGTCCCAGCGGCCGTCCTCGATCATCTGTGCGGCCTCGGTGCGGTCCTTGGCGCGCTGCCCGACGATAATCGTGGCGCCGGGCTCGCAGTCCAGCACATACCAGCACTCGGTCTTGCCCAGGCTGCCGTTCTCGTGCTCGGCAGCGTACTCGTCGTTGGGATGAATCTGGATCGAAAGGTCGTCCTTAGCGTCCAGAATCTTAATGAGCAGCGGGAACTCCTTGCCCTCGCAGTTGCCAAAGAGCTCGCGGTGCTCGGCCCACAGCCACGACAGTGTGTGGCCGGCATACGGGCCCTCCGCAATCTGGCAGTCGCCGTTGGGGTGGGCCGAGATGGCCCAGCACTCACCGATGGGACCCTCGGGAATGTCGTAACCAAATACGGTTTCGAGCTGGCGGCCGCCCCAGATCTTCTCGTGGAAGATCGGCGTCAGTTTAATCAAATCGGACATGTTCATACCCCCATGGTGTTGTGCGGTCGCCCACTCTAAACGAGCCATAACGTGCGCCCGCATGACTACAAAAACCTATGCCAACGTTACGTTGTGCAGCTCAAAGCGGTCGCCGACGTTGCGCGAAATCGAGTACTCAAAGGCGTTGCCGCTATCCAAAAAGCCAATCTGGTTGAGCTCGAGCAGGGGAGCGCCGGGTTCGGTGTCCAGGCGCTCAGCCTCTTCCTCGGTTGCCGCTACGGCGCGGATGGTGCGGTGGAAGCTCGAAATCTTCAGCCCGCATTGCTCGCGGATGAAGCTGTAGACCGATCCATACAGGTCTTTCTTTTTAAGGCCCGGTATCAGCTCGAGAGGCATGTAGGTGTACTCGATGACGATGGGCTTCTCGTTGACCTGGCGCACGCGCACGATGTGATAGGCAAAGTCGTCCTCGGCAATTCCCAGCTGAGTAGCGACGTCCGCCGGTGGATTGACAATCGAGAAATCGTAGACCACCGAGGTCACCTTCTCCCCGCGGTGCTCATACGAAAAACCCTGGGCGCGGTCATTTTTGCCCTGGAAAAATGCCTGGTCGGGGAGACCCGCCGTGTCCTTAACGTAGGTGCCCGACCCGCGCCGGCTGGTGACAAGGCCCTCCTCGGTGATCTGCTCGATAGCTCGTTTGACGGTGATTTTGGAAACGCTATAGAGCTCGCAGAACTCAACGACGGTGGGTAGCTTGTCGCCCGGCTTAAGGGAGCCGTCCTCGATGCTTCGACGGATATCTGCAGCTATCGCCTCGTATTTGGGAATCATGGAACCTCCTTTCCGGCTTGATTGAGTACAGAAGAAAGTATAGTCAACACCTAAGCATCCCTATTGCGTTTTTGAAAAGTTCGAGAAAGGTTTAATTAAAAAACGCTTCTCTTTAAAAACTAGAGCGCTCTAAATGAATATGCATTCGAATAATGTGGTATTGAGCAAATTGATCGACTCGAGGATGGGGTTGAGCCGTTTTACCGCCCAACGAACCAAATACCATGCCCTGCGTTTTCACAGATAAAACCTGCCAAAACAAACCTGTCCCTTTTTGGCAGGTTTTTGCCTTGGGAGCGGTACCATACAGGCAATGTTTAAACGAGAAAGGCGGGCTCCCATGGAACCTAAGCAGTATTACATCGGCATCGACGTCGGCGGCACTTCGGTTAAGGAGGGCCTGTTCGACGAGGATGGTAACCTGCTGGCCAAGGCCAGCGTGCCCACGCCGCCTATCGTTGACGCCGCGGGCTTTGCCGCGGTGACCGAGGCTATCGACCAGGTGGTCGCCAAGGCTCAGATTCCGCGTGCCTTTGTGGCGGGCATTGGTCTGGCCGTTCCGTGCCCCATCCCGGCATCGGGCGATGCCAAGGTCAAGGCCAACATTGCCATTAACCTGCCCGAGCTGAGAGTCGCCATTCAGGAGCACTGCCCCGACGCGGTCGTTAAGTACGAGAACGATGCCAACGCCGCTGCCATGGGCGAGGCCTGGCTCGGCTCTGCCAAGGGCGTGCAGAACGTGGTGATGGTCACCATCGGTACCGGCGTGGGCGGCGGCGTTATCGTTAACGGCGACGTGGTATCGGGTGTTGTGGGCGCCGGCGGCGAGATTGGCCACATGTGCCTGAACCCGGCCGAGGAGCGCACCTGTGGCTGTGGCGGCCATGGCCACCTGGAGCAGTATTCCAGCGCCACCGGCGTGGTGAGCAACTACCTTGCCGAGTGCAAGAAGGCGGGCGTCGAGCCCATCGAGCTCACCGGCCCCTCCGATTCCAAGGACGTGTTCCAGGCCTGCCGCGAGGGTGACAAGCTCGCGCTTGCCGCGGCCGATACCATGGCCGACTATCTCGGCCGCGCACTGGCGCTTATTGCCAACGTGGTTGATCCCGAGATGTTCCTCATCGGCGGCGGCGCCTCCGCCTCGGCCGATGTCTACCTCGACAAGGTTCGCGAGCACTTTAAGCAGTACGCGCTTTCCGCCTCGCGCGAGACACCCATCAATGTCGCTTCGCTCGGAAACGACGCCGGCATCATCGGTGCCGCCTACGTAGCCCTGCGCGCCGCCGGTAAATAGCTGGTGCAAGGGGGACAGGTTACTTTGCACCAACATGGTGCAAAAGGGACAGCCTTGGCCCCCGTGCCTGCCCCAATTTGTGCCGCGGCCCTTCCATCTCATAGGGTTCGGCGTCAGCGTGCTACCATAGCTACGTCCAAGTACACATATCAAGTGGAGGATATCCATGGCAAACGTTCTTGTCTTTGGTCACCAGAACCCCGATAACGACGCCATCATGAGCGCCGTCGTCCTGTCCCAGCTGCTCAACCAGGTTGAGTATGCCGGCAACACCTACGAGGCCTGCGCCCTTGGTCAGCTTCCGGCCGAGTCCGCCAAGCTGCTCGCCGACGCCGGCATCGCCGAGCCCCGCGTGATCGAGTCCGTCGAGGCCGGTCAGCTCGTCGTCCTCACCGACCACAACGAGTCCGCCCAGTCCGTCGCCGGCCTTAAGGACGCCACGGTCTTTGGCGTTGTCGACCATCACCGCATCGGCGACTTCGAGACCGCCGGCCCGCTGCACTACATCTGCCTACCCTGGGGTTCCAGCTGCACCATCGTCACCAAGCTCGCCGGCGTGCTCGGCGTTGAGCTTTCCGATGTCCAGGCCAAGCTGCTGCTCTCGGCCATGATGACCGATACGCTCATGCTCAAGAGCCCCACCACCACCGATGTCGACCGCGCCGTCGCCGCCAAGCTCGGCGAGCAGGTGGGCGTCGACCCGGTCAAGTTTGGCATGGAGGTCTTCCTCACTCGTCCGTCCGGCTCCTTCACCGCAGCCGAGATGGTCGGCAACGACATCAAGATGTTCGAGCCTGCCGGCAAGAAGCTGCTCATCGGCCAGTACGAGACCGTCGACAAGAGCCGTGCGCTTGGCATGATTGACGAGATCCGCGAGGCCATGCGCGCCTACGCCGCCGAGAAGGGTGCTGACGGCATCGTCCTGTGCATCACTGACATCATGGAGGAGGGCTCGCAGGTCCTGCTCGAGGGCGAGACTGAGGCCGCTCAGAAGGGCCTGGGCATTGCCGACGAGCACGACGGCGTCTGGATGCCGGGTGTCCTCTCCCGTAAGAAGCAGGTCGCTGCCCCCATCATGGCCGCCTGCTAGGTTTAGTTGACCAAACGCTACGACCGGATCGCGGACGCCCCGCGCTCCGGTCGTTTTTTGTGCACGGTGCCGCGTCGTCTTTTGGACAGGCGTGCCCGTGCCGTTGAACAAATAATGTTCAACCTGTGGTTCCGCTTTTCGGCCATGCCTGCGTGCTTGTCGTGCAGGGTAGGCTAGATGCAAGCGTAATACGTTAGAGCGCGGCGCCGCCACTTGGGCGGGCCGTGCTTTTTTAAGACGGGAGCTTTCCCGTGAAAGGAGCCGCCCATGGCAGCAACTGAGCAGCTGTTCAACGTTCGTGAGCGCAAGCGTTTTGAGCGCCACGACATTTGGGAGCGCATCGCCGAGAACGGCACGATTTCCGCCGCCGTTATGGTCTTCGCCGCCATCGCCGCCGTCATTTGCGCCAATACCGATGCCTACGAGGCCATCCATCACTTTTTGGAGACCCCGCTGTATGTGGGTCTGGGCAACCTTACGGCCGGTCTCACCGTCGAGCTATTCGTCAACGACTTCCTCATGGCGATTTTCTTTTTGCTGGTGGGCATTGAGCTCAAGTATGAGATGACGGTCGGCGAGCTCAAAAACCCGCGCCAGGCTATGCTTCCCATGCTGGCGGCCGTGGGCGGCGTCGTCGTTCCCGCCTGCATCTACTTGATCTTCAACCATGCTGGCGCCCGCAGCGGTTGGGCCATTCCCATGGCAACCGATATTGCCTTTGCGCTGGGCGTGCTGTCGCTTTTGGGCAATCGCGTGCCCAACGGCGTGCGCGTGTTCTTCTCGACGCTCGCCATCGCCGACGACCTCATCTCCATCGCCGCCATCGCCATCTTCTACGGTCAGAGCCCCAATCCGTTTTGGTTGGGCGCCGCCGCGCTTGTGACCTGCGCGCTCGTGTGGCTCAACAAGACGCAGCACTACCGCCTTGCCCCGTATTCGGTACTGGGGCTGCTGCTGTGGTTCTGCATGTTCAAGAGCGGCGTACATGCCACGCTTGCTGGCGTCATCTTGGCCTTTACCATCCCGGCCAAGTGTGGCGTCAAGCTCGATAGCCTCACCGATTGGCTGGGCGAGTGCCTGCCGCTGCTCGATGACCGCTACGATGATGAGGCACACATCCTGGGCCAGCATGACTTTACCGTCTCGACCACCAAGGTCGAGCGCGTCATGCACCGCGTGACCCCGCCGCTTATCCGCATGGAGCGTCTGATCTCCACGCCGGTCAACTTTGTGATCCTGCCGATCTTTGCGTTCGTAAACGCTCAGGTTCGCTTAGTGGGCGTGGACATGAGCACGCTGCTCACCGACCCGGTGACGCTCGGCGTGTACTTTGGCATGCTGCTGGGCAAGCCGATCGGCATCTTTGGTATGACGTTTGCCCTGGTTAAGCTTAAGGCCTGCGAGCTGCCGCACAATGTCAACTGGCACATGATTGCCGGCGTGGGCATTCTGGGCGGTATCGGCTTTACCATGTCGATTCTCATCAGCGGCCTTGCCTTCCCGACGGCCCAGTTTGAGGTTCTTGCAGCCAAGGCCGCTATTCTCGCCGGTTCGGTCACCGCAGCCGTGCTTGGCATGATCTACATGAGTGTGATCTGCAAGCACCCCGCGACCAAGGACGAGTAAGAGCGCGAAAACCGGCTCCAGAACCGATTCGGGCGCGTTCAAAATGCGGATTCGGGCGGTGCTTGCCGCCTGCCAGACACGCCAGTGGTCAAAAAACGCCGTTTGTGAGTACTGTCACAAACGGCGTATCATTTTAGGTGCGGAAAATAATGAACAAAGTTATAAGAACTGTAAGTTAATGAGTGACCATCGACTTCCAATTTGGCGCTAGCTGACGGTGATTAGGAAGTTTCAAGTCGAGTTTTGCCGATTTCGACCAAGAATCGCTGCTACTAAAAAGGTAACAGTACTCATATTTGCCCTTTTTTGGCCACAAGCCCTAAAACAAGCCTCGCCAAGGTCGGGAAGCGGGCCAAATCGCCGGCCTCGAGGCTTATTCCACCGTTCCGTAGACGGCGCCCCAGCCGTGGGCAGCCAAGGCGGAGTTGAGCTGGTCGCACAGCGACCGGCGATCGTAACAGCCGGGCGGCAAAAGGTTCACGATTTCCATGAGGTCGGGTGCCAAGTCGACGATTTCGGCCTGCACGATTAGGTCAAGCCGGTCGATGGCGTGGCGGTCGTAAAACAGTCCGTCGACCAGGCGCTGCAGGTCACCGAATTCCTCGGCCTGGAACAATCCGTACTCCATAGTGCCTCCTTGGGCGCCCCACGCCGGCATGCGCGGCGATTCGTAATTTATTGCGATGGACTTAATCTATCACGGCTTCATAACGTTGCGGCGGTGGCGGTCTATACTTAGACGAACTGCAACGTCCCGCTTCGCGAAAGGTCGCACCCATGCAGACGATCTACCAGAAGATGGAAACCACCGAACTCGATGCCGCCATCGAGGCGCTCAAGGCCGAGGTCGCCGAGGTCAAGGCCAAGGGTCTGGCGCTCGATATGGCCCGCGGCAAGCCGTCGCCCTCCCAGGTGGACATCTCGCGCCCCATGCTCGATATCCTCAACGCCGATGCCGATCTGCACGACGGCAGCGTCGACTGCTCCAACTACGGCTGCTTCGAGGGTATTCCTTCGGCACGCAAGTTGGCAGGGGAGTTCCTGGGCTGCCCCGCCGAGCAGACGCTCGTGCTGGGTTCGTCGAGCCTTTTGATCGAGCATGACATCGCCGGCATGTTCTGGCGCTGTGGCTCGTGCGGCAGCGAGCCCTGGGACGCCTACGAGGCCGCGCACGACGGCAAGAAGGTCAAGTTCCTGTGCCCCGTTCCCGGCTACGATCGCCACTTTGGCATCACCGCCGACTTGGGCATCGAGAACGTCCCCGTCGCGATGACCGACAACGGCCCCGACATGGCCGAGGTTGAGCGCCTGGTTGCCACCGACGACTCCATCAAGGGCATCTGGTGCGTGCCCAAGTATTCCAACCCCACGGGCATCACCTTTAGCGAGGACACCGTGCGTCGCCTGGTCGAGATGCCCACGGCCGCGCCCGATTTCCGCATCTTCTGGGACAACGCCTACTGCGTGCACGACCTGTACGACGAGACCGACGAGCTCGCCAACATCTTCGATCTTGCCCGCGCGGCGGGCACCGAGGACCGCGTGGTGGCCTTTGCCTCGACGTCCAAGATCACCTTCCCGGGTGCCGGCATCGGCTTTATCGGTGCGAGCCCCGCGGTCATCGCCGAGTTCTCCAAGCGCCTGAAGGCTGGTCTTATTAGCGCCGACAAGCTCAACCAGCTGCGTCACGTGCGCTTCCTTCCCACCATCGAGGCGGTCAAGAAGCACATGAAAAAGCATGCCGAGTTCCTGCGCCCGCGCTTTGAGGCCGTTGAGCGCAAGCTCACCGAGGGCCTGGGCGACACGGGTTGCGCCACCTGGACGCATCCACGCGGCGGCTACTTTGTGAGCTTCGATGGTCCCGAGGGCTCGGCCCAAAAGGTCGCCGCGCTCTGCGCCGACTTGGGCGTCAAGCTCACGCCGGCCGGTGCCACCTGGCCTTATGGCAAGGACCCGCGCGACACCAACATCCGCATCGCGCCGAGCTATCCCACGGTCGAGGACCTGGAGGCCGCGCTCGATGTGCTGGTGCTGGCCGTTAAGCTTGTCGCTGCCGAGCTTGCGCGTGCCGAGCGCGCCTAACGCGTAGGGCCCCGCAAGTCCGCGCCTAGTACTATCCGCACTTTCGATACGTAAAGGAGCGTATACATGGATTTGGGTATTTCCACAAACCCCACGCCAGAGCTCTACACCATTAAGGTGACCGGTGAGATCGATATCTCTAACGCCGATAGCCTGCGCAATACCATCGACCTGGCACTCGAGCAGCCCACCGAGGCCGTTGAGCTCGATTTTGCCCAGGTGAGCTACATTGATTCGACGGGCATTGGCGTGCTCGTGGGCGCCGCGCACCACGCGGTTGACCACGGCAAGCGCTTTAGCTGCACCAATGTGCAGCCCCCGGTGATGCGCGTGGTTCAGCTGTTGGGTGTCGACCAGGAGATTTCGATCACCGCTGCATAATCTTTGCCCCAAAAGGGCGTGCCGTTTGGCATATGTTTGTGATGCGCTCGGACGTTTTGGCGTCCGGGCGCTATACTTGACCGAATGAATAGACGAGTTCCGGCCGAATGGCGCGGTGCGGGCTCGAATCACATCGAGCCTTGGAGGTATGTGTGTTTGGTATTGGAGAAGGTGAGCTGGCAATCATCGTGGTCTTCGGCTTTTTGCTGTTTGGCCCGGATAAGCTCCCGCAGATGGGCCGTACGATCGGCCGTGCCATCCGTCAGTTCCGCGAGACGCAGGAAAAGATGACGGCGGTTGTCCAGTCCGAGATCATCGATCCGGTAAGCGAGGCCGCTTCGGCTCCGGTCAAGCCCAAGAAGGCTGCCGTCGATGACGATTCCGATGCGGACGAGGATGCTGCCGAGACGGTAGCGCCCGCCAAGAAGGAGACCTTTGCCGAGCGTCGTGCCCGCCTTGCTGCCGAGAAGGCCGCGAGCGAGGCTGCCGCCGAGGGCGAGGGTGCTGCTGAGGAGTCCGAGGCCGAGGGTGCCGAGGCCGAGCCTGCCGCTGCCGCCGAGCCTGCCGTCGAGCCCGAGCCTGCTGCAGAGCCCGAGCCCGAGCCGGCAGAGCCCACGACGGCTGACCTCTACGCCCGTCGTCCCCGCAAGCGCAAGGCCGTCGTCGACCAGCTCGCTCGCGAGCTCGAGGTCGAGGACGATGCCGAGGCTGCTGCCGCCGACGCCCCGAAGGGAGGCGATGAGTAATGCCGATCGGACCTGCGCGCATGCCGCTCTTCGATCACCTGGGAGAGCTCCGTCGCCGCCTGACCATCGTGGTCGTTTCGGTGTTTGCCGCCGCCATCGTGCTGTACTTTGCCACGCCCGTGGTGCTCGATATTCTTGAGGACCCCATCCGCTCCTTTGTGCCGGACGGTAAGTTTTACATCACCACCACGCTCGGCGGCTTTGGCCTGCGCTTCTCGCTTGCCATCAAGATGGCCGTGGTCATGTGCACGCCCATGATCATCTGGCAGATTCTGGCATTTTTCCTGCCGGCACTGCGCCCCAACGAGCGCAAGTGGGTTGTGCCCACGGTGCTCGCCTCGACGGTGCTGTTCTTCCTGGGTGCCATCTTCTGCTACTTCATCATCATCCCGGCGGGCTTTGAGTGGCTCATCGGCGAGACCTCGGCTGTCGCTACGGCGTTGCCCGATCTGGAGAACTACGTCAACATGGAGCTGCTCTTTATGATCGGCTTTGGTGTGGCGTTTGAGCTGCCGCTCATCATCTTCTACCTGTCCGTTTTCCACATCGTGTCCTATGCGGCCTTCCGCAGCGCCTGGCGCTACGTGTACGTAGGCCTGCTCGTGGGTTCGGCTGTGATTACGCCCGACGGCTCGCCCGTTACGCTGGGTCTCATGTATGGCGCCCTGCTCTCGCTCTACGAGATTTCGCTCGCCATCGCTCGCGTGGTCATTACCGCGCGCGAGGGCAAGGAGGGCCTGTTCGTGAGCCGTCTGGACCTGTTCTCGGACGACGAGGACGACGAGGAGTAAATCGGTATGCACGAGGTTGGCATTGTCAACGGCATACTCGATACAGTGATTCGCGCGGCGCGTGGGGCGGGGGCCTCGCGCGCCGTTTTGGTAACGCTGCGTATCGGGGATATGACCGAAGTTGTGCGCGAGGCGCTCGACTTTGCGTGGGAGACGTTTCGCGACGAGGACCCGCTCACGCGCGGCTGCGAGCTTGCCGTGGAGGAGGTCCATCCACAAAGCGAGTGTCTAGACTGCGGCGAGGTTTTCGACCACGATCGCTTCCACTGTCGCTGTCCTCAGTGTGGTGGTGCCAACGTGCGCCTACTGCACGGCCGCGAGCTCGATATCGCAAGTATCGAAATCGAAACCCCCGACGATTAGCCCGCTAGCCATCTGGTGATGGGGTATAAAGGGGCCAAAGTAAGGAGCGCTAAGTATGGCCGAGAAAACGATTGATATTGCATCGCCGATTCTGTCGCGCAACGAGCGCCTGGCAGATCAGCTGCGTCAGCGATTTAATGAGACAAACACCTACGTGATCAATGTGCTGTCGAGCCCCGGCTCGGGCAAGACCACCACGATTCTGGGCACCAACGAGCGCCTGCGTGACAAAGCCGGCCTGCGCTGTGCTGTCATCGAGGGCGATATCGCCTCGGACGTCGACGCCATCACCATGAAGGAAGCCGGCATGCCCGCCATTCAGATCAACACGGGCGGCCTGTGCCACCTCGAGGGCAACATGATCATGGAGGCCGTCGATGCCTTCGACCAGGCCGTCGGTCTGGAGAACATCGACGTCATCTTTATCGAAAACGTGGGCAACCTGGTCTGCCCGGTCGACTTTGACCTGGGCGAGAACCTGTCCATCATGATTCTCTCGGTGCCCGAGGGCGACGACAAGCCCATCAAGTACCCGGGCATCTTCCAACACGCCGGCGCGCAGCTGCTCAACAAGGTCGACGTGGCTCCGGCTTTCGATTTTGACATGGATAGGTATACTAAGACACTCGATGACCTCAATCCGCAGGCGCCGCGGTTTGCCGTGAGCGCGCGCAAGGGCGAGGGCATGGATGCCTGGTGCGATTGGCTCATCGGGCAGATTGAGCAAGCAAGGGCGTAAGTCGGCCGCCATACGGGCGGGCGTAGCCGCAGAGACACGAGATAGGAGCCTCTTTTGAAGCTCATCATCGCAGAGAAAAACGACGCCGCGCGTCAGATTGCCGAGCGTCTGTCCACGGGCAAACCCAAAAAGGACAAGGTGTACAACACCGCCATCTACCGTTTTGAGTGGAAGGGCGAGGAGTGCGTGACCATCGGCCTTGCCGGTCACATCCTTGCGCCCGATTTTTGCGACAGCGTGCTGTTCGATAAAAAGCTGGGCTGGTATTCGGTCACCGAGGACGGCGAGATGCTGCCGGCCGATATGCCCGATGGCCTGGCACGTCCGCCCTACGACACCAAGCGCAAGCCGTTTCTTGCCGATGGTATCTCCATCAAGGGCTGGAAGCTCGAGAGCCTGCCTTACCTCACCTGGGCGCCCGTCATTAAGCTGCCGGCCGAGAAGGAGCTCATCCGCTCGCTCAAGAACCTTGCCAAGAAGTCCGACAGCGTCATTATCGCCACGGACTTCGACCGCGAGGGCGAACTGATCGGTTCGGACGCCCTCAACAAAGTGCGCGAGGTTGCGCCTGACTTGCCGGTCGCCCGCGCCCAGTATTCTTCGTTTACCAAGGCCGAGATCACGCAGGCCTTCGATAATCTTGTCTCGCTCGACCAGAATCTGGCCGACGCCGGCGAGAGCCGCCAGCACATCGATCTCATTTGGGGCGCGGTGCTCACGCGCTACCTGACGCTCGCCAAGTTTGGCGGCTTTGGCAACGTGCGCTCCGCCGGCCGCGTGCAGACGCCGACGCTCGCTCTGGTGGTCGAGCGCGAACGCGAACGCATGGCGTTTGTGCCCGAGGACTATTGGCAGATTCGCGGCATGGGTGCCGCTCAGGGTGCCGCCGAGGATGACCGCTTTAAGATTGCGCACAAGACGACACGTTTTACCGACAAAGATGCTGCCGAGACGGCGTACGGCCACGTCGACGGCGCTACGACGGCAACCGTCGCCGCGGTGACCAAGCGCTCCCGCAAGCAGCAGCCGCCCACGCCGTTTGCGACGACCTCGCTGCAGGCTGCCGCCGCGGCCGAGGGCATCTCGCCTGCGCGTACGATGCGCATCGCCGAGTCCCTCTACATGGCCGGTCTCATCAGCTACCCGCGTGTCGACAACACCGTGTACCCCGCGACGCTCGATCTGGGCGCCGTGGTGAGCGACCTGGCAAAGATCAACCCGGCGCTGGCGCCCGTGTGCAAAAAGGTGCTCGCCGGTCCCATGAAGCCCACGCGCGGCAAGGTCGAGACTACCGACCACCCGCCTATCTATCCCACGGGCGAGGGCGATCCGTCCACGCTCGACGGCGGCCAGCGCAAGCTCTACGACCTCATCGCCCGCCGCTTCCTGGCGACGCTCATGGGTCCTGCGACCATCGAGAACACCAAGCTCGAGCTCGACGTCAACGGCGAGCCGTTCGTGGCCTCGGGCGACGTGCTCGTGACCCCGGGCTTCCGCGAGGCGTACCCGTACGGACTCAAGCGCGATGAGCAGATGCCGCCGCTGGAGCAGGGCGATACGGTCGACGTGTTCGACATTAAGCTCGAGGCCAAGCAGACCGAGCCGCCCGCGCGCTACAGCCAGGGCAAGCTCGTGCAGGAGATGGAGAAGCGCGGCCTGGGCACCAAGTCCACGCGCGCGAGCATCATCGAGCGCCTGTATGCCGTGCGCTACCTCAAAAACGATCCCGTTGAGCCGAGCCAGCTGGGCATCGCCATCATCGATGCGCTGTCACAGTTTGCCCCGCGCATCACGAGCCCCGATATGACCAGCGAGCTCGACGGCGACATGACCCGCGTGGAGCGCGGCGAGGACACCGAAGAACATGTCGTGACGCACTCGCGTGCGCTGCTGGCCGGCGTGCTCGACGAGCTGCTCAAGCATACGCAGGAGCTCGGCGACGCCATCAGCGACGCCGTCACGGCCGATGCGCGCGTGGGTACCTGCCCCAAGTGCGGCAAGGACCTGGTTATGAAGACGAGCGCCAAGACCCGCGGCAGCTTTATCGGCTGCATGGGCTGGCCCGACTGCGATGTGACCTATCCGGTGCCGAGTGGCGTCAAGGTAAGCCCGCTCGAGGGCGAGGCCGCCGTGTGCCCCGAGTGCGGTGCGCCGCGCATTAAGTGCCAGCCGTTCCGCCAGAAGGCCTTCGAGATCTGCGTGAACCCCACGTGCCCCACCAACTACGAGCCCGACCTTAAGGTGGGCGAGTGCAAGGTGTGCGCCGAGGCCGGACGCCATGGCGACCTGATCGCGCACAAGAGCGAGAAGAGCGGCAAGCGCTTTATCCGCTGCACCAACTATGACGATTGCGGCGTGAGCTATCCACTGCCGGCGCGTGGAAAACTCGAGGCGACGGGCGAGACCTGCCCCGAGTGCGGCGCTCCCATCGTGGTGGTCAACGCGGCGCGCGGCCCGTGGCGTATCTGCGTGAACATGGACTGCCCGACCAAGGAGAAGAAGCCCGCCCGCGGCCGCAAGACCACAACCAAGGCGAGCACGGCGAAGAAGACGACCGCTGCGAAGAAGACTTCGACGGCGAAAAAGTCGACTGCCAAGAAGTCGACCACCAAGAAGACGACGGCCAAGAAGGTCGCCGACAAGTAACGGCGCAGTCGAAACAATGCCCAAAAAACGAGCGAGGGTCTCATGATCCTCGCTCGTTTTTTTGACCGGCAGTTAGGGACGTTCCTTTTCTGCCGGCAGTTTAGGAACGTCCCTAACTGCCGGCTCGGGAACGACAAAGCGCTAGTTCACTTCGACGGGTTTGGCGCCGGGATAGCGCTCCTCAAAGTCTAGGCGGTACTTATTGTCATTGGTGCCCGCCACGTTGTCGCGCGACAGCGGCGCCACGATCTCGTCCTTGTGGTTGGCGGGGCTGGAGTACTCAAGGCTGATCTCCCAAGCGTCGCAAATGACGTCGATGCGATTCTCCAGGTCGTCGTAGAGCGTGATGATGTCTTTCCACGAGCTGTAATTCTGCGAGTCGATGGGAACGTCCAGGTCCTCGACCTCGTCCTTCAGGTCGCTGATCTGATCCTCGAGCGCCTCGGCGGCATCGCTGGCAGATTGGCGCGAGCTGCGGTCATCCTTAAGGTAATACGTGTTAAACGTGGTGGCGCAGTCGCGAACCTGCTGATCAAGATCGGAGAGCCTGCTGTAGTAGGAGCTCAGCTGGTCGTAGACGTTTTGCTCGCTGATGGTGGCGGCATCGTGGGCGTCATCGTCATCATCATCGTCAAACTTGTTGGGGTCGCCCTTAACGGAGACGTCATCGTCATCGTGGTCGATTTTGACCTTTTCGATCGTCGTGCCCTTGGTAGCATCGACGCCCTTGTCGAAAGGCTTGATCATAAAGAACACGACCAGCGCGATAATCACGACAACGAGTATGGCGATAATGCCTATAAGCAGCGCATTGTTGCTCTTGGGAGCAGTGGGGGCGCCGGCCTGCTGAGCGGCGGTCGGTATGGGCTGCTGCGGCGCGGAGCCGGCTGGCGTCGCCCATTGCTGCGTCGTGCCGACTTCGGGCCGGGGAGCGGGCACGGGCTGATGGGCGGACTGCACGGTCACGTCTGCCGGTTGGGGCTGAGTCGCTGTGGGCTGCTGCGCAGACTGGACCGTGGTCGCGGCGGTGTCGAAGGCGGCATCGGGCGTGGCGGCATGTTCGGCCGCCTGCGCATCCTCTTGCGACTGAGAGGCCTGGCCATCATCGGTTGCCGGCGTTCCGCAGCTGGTGCAAAAACGCTTGTCGTCTTTCAGAAGCTTGCCGCAATGGGTGCAAAACCGGGGCATGATGGTTCCTTCCATTCGATGTGTTGGCTAGATTATAAGGTGGTTCAGGTGCGGTTGGGCCGCGCCGACCCAACTGGTTGTGTGAGGATAGTCGTGTCGCGCAAGCCCTGTCGCATGCGTCACAATGAGTGCGGCGTGCTGGGTGTCCGGCGCCGCCGTTTATCGACGGCTCGGTAGAATGCGACGGTGGGGAGTGAGTCTGTGTACTGCGGCGAGCAAGGTCGGGGTGGTGGCGACAACGTGGAGGCGTTCCGGTTCCCACAGGGGGATGCGCCTCTCGCTGCGCGCGATTGCTCGCGTCGGGTGTTTTGTGCCGGGATGTTGACCGGAGCGCTTGCCTCGGTGATGAGTCTCGGCGGTTGTGCCGCGCGCCACAACGAGGCTGAGGGTTCCGCTGTCCCTGCCAAACAAAAGGCGAATCATCCGTCCGCTCAAAAGACGGAGGCTGTCTCCCGGGCTTCTTGGATTGCCGGCCTTCAACAAGATATCGAAGCCCTTGTCGAGCCGTATGGTGGGTCTACTTCGGTCTATGCTGTGGCGCTTGATTCTCAGACGTTCGCGTCGCTCGATGGCGAAGTCGCTGTGGCGCCGGATGCGCGACGTGTGGCGGCAAGCATCATCAAGCTTTCCATTCTCGCTTGTGCGCTCGAGACCGTGACGGCGGGCGAGCTGTCCCTCGACGAGCAGATAACAGTAACGCAACGGGATATCGTGGGTGGCAGCGGCAACATTCAGTCGCGCGGCGCGGGTGTGTCGTACAGTATTGACGAGCTGCTGCACGCTATGATCGCCCAGAGCGATAACGTGGCAGCGAACCTTGTTATCGGCAGGCTTGGCATGGATACGGTCAACGAAACATGCGCTGCATTGGGGCTGACTCAAACCGTGCTCGCTCGTTTGATGATGGATGCCGAGGCCCAGGCACAAGGTCGCGAGAACTATACGAGCGCCCGTGATGCTGCGGCCGTGTTGCAACGGCTGGCGGCGGGGACAATCGCGACGCCCGAGCTGTGCGAGCGAGCGCGCGGATATCTGCTGGCGCAGGAAGACGCGCGCGGTATTGTCGAGGGCGTTTTCAGCGGCGTTTTGGTCGCGCACAAAACGGGCAGCCTGGCGAATGCTCAGCACGATGCCGCAATCGTCTACGCCGAGCGCCCTTACGTGCTGGCAATCCTCACCCAAGACCTCGAACGCGAGCAGGCCTTGGCCTTGGAGCGCGACATCTCATCCGCTATCTATGCCCGCGCCCAATGACTAGGTCCGATTTGGGGTGCGCCGGACGCTGGGGTATCATGGCTTGGTTGCTATAACTTGCATTTTCGCGCCTTGTAGGAAGGGGCTGCGCTCATGGCTTTTGAGCCCGCTCAACATAGCTTTATCACGTTCGAGGGCGTCGACGGCGCCGGCAAATCCACGCAGGCGCGCCTGCTGGCCCGCGCGCTCGACCTCGCTGGCTATCAGGTCGTAACTCTGCGCGAGCCGGGCGGCACCGCCATCAGCGAAAAGATTCGCGCGCTGCTGCTCGACCCCGCCAATACGGCAATGGGCGACACCTGCGAGCTGCTGCTCTACGAGGCCGCGCGCGCCCAGCTGGTGCACGAGGTCATCGCGCCCGCCCTCGCTGCCGGCAAGGTGGTCCTGTGCGACCGCTTCTACGATTCCACGACCTGCTACCAGGCGTTTGCCGACGGCCTCGATCGCCAGATGGTGCGCGACGCCAACAACCTGGCCGTCGCGGGAACGCACCCGGCGCTCACACTCGTCTACCACATCACGCCCGAGCAGGCGGCGCTACGCATGGCAGCCCGTGGCGCGGCAGATCGCATGGAGGCTAAGGGCATGGCATTCCAGGAGCGTGTCTACGAGGGGTTTTGCGCCATTGCTGCCGAGGAGCCAAACCGCGTAAAGCTCATCGACGCCACTACGACCGTCGAGGTAGTTTTCGAGAAGACGGTCGAGCAGGTTCGCGCGTACGGTCTCGATATCCCCCAGGATGCTGTCGCCGCCGCGCTTGCCAAGGAGGCCGAGTAACATGGCCCCCGCTCAGGCAAGCCTGCTGGCCAAGCTCGACACCCAAGAGCGCGTGCGCGACTTTTTGACCAATGCCGTCGCCAGCGGCCGTGCATCGCACGCCTACCTGTTTTTGGGCGCGCCCGGCGCGGGCAAGCTCGATGCCGCGTGGGCGCTCGCCCAAGCCTTCCTGTGCGAGCAGGACGGCTGCGGCGCATGCGACAGTTGCGTGCGCGTCTCTCGGCATACGCATCCCGACGTGCACTATTACACGCCCGAGAGCGCCACGGGCTATCTTATTGCCCAGACCCGCGAGCTGCTCGATGACGTGCCGCTGGCACCCATTCGCGCCAAGGCCAAGGTCTACATCATCGACCGTGCCGAGCAACTGCGCGCCAACACCGCCAACGCACTGCTCAAGACACTCGAGGAGCCGCCCGAGGGCGTTATGTTCATCTTGCTGGGCACCTCGGCAGACGTGATGCTGCCCACCATCGTGAGCCGCTGCCAGTGCGTGCCGTTTCGGCTGGTGTCGCCCGCCGTCGCCGCGCAGGCCGTGAGCCGCGCCACCGGCCAGGACCCCGCGCGTTGCCGCATGGCGGTCGCCGTGGCGGGAAGCCCCACACGCGGCATCGAGTTTCTTAAGAGCGCCGAGCGCCAGGACGCCCGCCGTCAGATGGTCCGTGCCATCGACTCACTCATTGCCGCCGACGAGGCCGACGTGCTCAGTCGCGCCAAGTCGCTCATCGTCGCCGTCAAGGCGCCGCTCGCCGAGGTCAAGTCCACGCAGGAAAAGGTACTCGAGCAAAATGCCGACTACCTGTCGCGTGGAGCATTGAAGCAGCTTGAGGACCGCAACAAGCGCGAACTCAACGCGCGCGAGCGTTCGGGTATCATGGAAGCGCTGGCGAGCGCGCGGACGCTCATGCGCGACGTGCTGCTGACACTTCAGGACGAGGCGGCCGACGTGGTGAACGAAGACGTGCGTGACACGATCGGTCGGCTTGCCGCTGCGACGAATGTTGCGGGTGCCACCCAGGCGCTCGAGGCGGTCGCGACCGCCGAGCGCAACATCGCCAGAAACGTTACTCCCCAGCTGGCCATCGAGGTCATGCTGTTCGATATCAGGAAGGCACTGAAATGCCGTTAGTCGTACCCGTTAAGTTTACCTACGCCTCGCGCGACCTGTGGTTCGACCCGCAGGATTTGGATATCCTCGAGGCCGATTATGCCATCTGCTCCACCGAGCGCGGAACCGAGATCGGCCTGGTCACGGCCGATCCCTTCGAGGTACCGCAGGACGAGATCGGCCAGCCGCTCAAGCCCGTGCTGCGCGTGGCGAGCGACATCGACCTGCAGCTTGCCGATGATCTGGCCATCCAGGGCGACGAGGCCATGGTCGATTTCCGTCGCCTGGTCAAGGAGCTCGACCTCGAGATGAAGCCGGTCGGCGTCGAGTACCTGTTTGGCGGCGAGAAGGCCGTGTTCTACTTTGCGGCCGAGGAGCGCGTCGATTTTCGTCAGCTCGTCAAGGACCTGTCCTCGACGCTGCACATTCGCGTCGACATGCGCCAGATCGGCGTGCGCGACGAGACCCGCCTGGTGGGCGGCTATGCCCAATGCGGACAGGAGCTCTGCTGCACGCGCTTTGGCGGACAGTTTGAGCCCGTCTCGATTCGCATGGCAAAAGAGCAGGACCTGCCGCTCAACTCGTCCAAGATCAGCGGCGTGTGCGGCCGCCTGATGTGCTGTCTGCGCTATGAGTTCGAGGCGTACAAGGACTTTAAGAGCCGTGCACCCAAAAAGAAGACGCTCATCGATACGCCGCTTGGCAAGGCACGTATTCAGGAATACGACACGCCGCGTGAGCAGCTAGTGCTGCGCCTGGAGAACGGCAAAGTCTTTAAGGTCAACTTGGCCGACATGACCTGCTCTGAGGGCTGCAAGAAGAAAGCTGCCGAGCAGGGCTGCAATTGCCGTCCCGACTGCGTGACGCGCGACGTGCTCGAGCGCATCGAGTCGCCCGAGATGCGCCTGGCGCTCATGGAGCTCGATCGCGAGAACGGCGTCGACGTGGGCGATGGCCTGTCGAGTGCCGACCGTCTGGCCGGCACGTCGATGCCCAAGCGCCGTCGTCGCGATGCCGAATCCGATGCTCGCGCCGGTCAGAGCCAGGGCGAGAGCCGTGGCCGCGGAAAGGGCCGTGGCAATGCCGCAACGCCTGAGGCCGAGGAGGCCGCTGGCGGCCGTCGCCGCCGCAAGCGTGCGGGCTCTGCCGATGCCGGCGAGGCCGCAGCCGCCGGCAAGAACGGCGCTCGCGAGCGCGAGGTTCAACAGCCCCAGCAGCAGAATCGCGGCGGTGGCATGAATCCCACGCGCCGTCGTCGCCGTCATCTGTCGAGCGAGGAGCGCGAGGACGCCTTCCGCGCCGCAGCTGCTCGCGAGGCTGGTGCCGCTTCCAAGGGTCCCTCGGCCTCCGATGCGCCTGTCGACAAGGGCGGCAAGTCACGTGGCGAGGAGGAGCGCGCGCCGCGTCCGCGCCGTCGCCATTCCTCGGGCGCACAGCAGAAGCCCTCAGTGCCCTCCGTGGCCGATCAGGTCTCGGATGGCGAGGTCAAGGTCACGCGCCGTCGTCCCGGAGATGGCGGGGGAGCGGCTGCCAAGGCTTCGCGTGGCGCCGCTCGCGACGAGCGCGAGCCGCGCGAGGATCGCGGTGGCGAGGGCTCGGCCGACCAGGGTCAAAAGCGCCGTCGTCGTCGCCGTTCCCGCAAGCCGCGCCAGGATGGTGGCGAGGGCTCGACCCCGTCTTCGGCCGCACCACAACCGCCCGCCGGCGAATAACGCCCGCGAGCGGATTTAACCCGCCTTACCCCAATCGCGTCGGGGTACCATAGCGCTGAATCAACAACCCTCCCTGCGACCGAACGTAGGGAGGGTTGTGTCTTGAAGAGCCATCTGAACAAATTGAGCCGTCTGCAGGGTGCCGGCGCCCTACCGTTTGCGGACGAATTGCTGCCGTTTGCCGAGCGGGCGGCACGCGAGGCACTCGAGGCATTGTCGCCAACACGATGTGCCGGCTGCGAGCGCGCCGGTGCGCTTATTTGCCAAGACTGCCTGGCCGCGCTCACGCTCATCGACCCACGTCATAGCTGCACCCGATGCGGCGCCCCGTTTGGGGATTTGCTGTGCACTGAGTGTTCGGTCGAGGGCACGTCCTCGGCAATGGCGGAGGCGCTCGACCGCTGCCTGGCGTGCTCCGTCTATGCGCATCCGCTGCCGCGCATCATTAAAGCGTACAAGGACGCGGGCGAGCGACGCCTGGCGCCGTATCTGGCGGAGCTGCTCTACGACACCGCCCTGCATGCCCAGGTCGTAGCGCCCGATCGCTTAGGAGGTGTGCTGTCCGGTGCGGATGCGGTGGTGTTTGTGCCTGCGACGGCGGCAGCGTTTCGGCGGCGCGGTTTTGATCATATGGAGGCCATTGCGCGCCCATTTTGCGAGCTGTCGGGTGTTCCCCTGCTCGATGCCCTCGTCAAGTACGGGCATGGCGACCAGCGCGAACTCGGTCGTGAGGAGCGTCGCGAGCGTGCCCAAGGCATGTACGAGACGGTTGAGGACGTGCACGGCCGCCGCCTGCTGCTTATCGATGACGTTATCACCACGGGCGCGACCATGGCAGCAGCCTCGGCGGAGCTCAAGCGTGCCGGCGCTGCGGCAGTCGATGGCCTTGCTATCGCACGTGTTTGGTAGGGGTGGTTTTGTGGCAGTGAAGATTGAGCGGCGCAACGAGCCGACAGGCGAACAGCTAGCGGCTTCCGTAATCCTAACAGGCGCTTCAGCGCTGCGCATGATGCGCGCCGAGCGCCGGCAGATGGGCTATATCAGCTGGAAGGACCTTAATCTCGATGAAGAGCGCCGTGTGCTGCGCACGTCGTCGCCCTCGACCGAGGATATCTATCTTCCTGACTTGGTGCGAATTGGAGCCAAAAGTGGCGAGGTGCAAGAAGATCTGTGCTTGCTGGTGGGATCTGCGGCGCAGCGCCGCCGCATGCCTGGCGTAGGCTGGTCCGTGTGTTCCAGGTTGCCCGCCGGCTCGATTCTAGAGGTGGAACCGGGGGTGTACAGCCTATCTCCCGAGGCCCTTTGTGTTGCCGTTGCGCGTGAGGTCGGCTGCATCCAGGCGTTTGCCCTGGCCCAGGAGCTGTGCTCTAAGATTTCACTGAGCGACCGCGGGAAGTATCTGCCTCCCTACACCTCGCCTGTTACGAATAAACTTGCAAAGGACAAGGACCAGCCAGCAGACGTGGGCTACTTTGAAGTCGAGCCGGTGCTGATGCCCGATCGTCTGGCAGATTACCTTGCGGCATGCAAGGGGAATGTGGCCAAACAGCTGCTGCGTCTGTGTCCCTATCTTTCGGAAAACCTGCTCTCGCCCATGGAGTGCATCATGCTCGCCCTGTTTTCGCTTCCGTTTTCCTATGGCGGGTTTGCCTGCGGACCTTTTAAGACCGACTACAAGATCGAGTTCGATGACCGTGCGCAGGCAATCTCGGGGATGCCCCATGCAGTTTGCGATGCATATCAGGAGGCAGCCCGGTTTGACCTGGAATACAACGGTGAGCTGGGCCATTCCTCTCGGAGGGGACGTATCCATGATGAAAAGCGCAACACGGGCTTGATTACTATGGGAATCGAGGTCGCGACGGTCAACAACGAAATGCTCTGTGACATGGAAGCGATGGAAGCGCTCGCATGGCGCATGCACCAGCGTATGCGAAAGCGGTACCGGAATCGTGTCGATGCCCGCAGGAAGAAGCAAGAGGCGTTGCTTAACACGCTGCGGGCGTGTTTTGGGCTTAAGCCGGTCTAATTCACGTCGAAAATAGGGGTTAATCATATGCCCTGGCCAAAATATGGCAAATATGAGTACTGTCACTAAATCAGTAACAGCAAAATCAAGGAATTTAGGACTCGGAGGCGTCATAAAGTAAGAAGATAATAAACAAATGTAGAATAACTAAGCATCAGGTTGGCGACACTGAGCGCAAAATCTGTCCGAGAGGCTAAAACTGCCTGTTACTAAATTGGTGACAGTACTCATATTTGCCATTTTTTGGCCACAGCACCCTAGGAAGGGTGCCCCGGAGCTCCCCATAGGGGAGCTCCGGGCTTCACAGGGGCACGAATAGCCCACTCCGACCTGCGAAATCTGTACTCGCGATGCGAATGACGCCCCTAACCTTAAACTTTAGCTTGAACTTAGCTATAATGCGCTACGTTCCTACCAGGCTGTGGTTGCGGACGGACGAAATGCCCGTCCTAGTCCAAGACAGACGCGGTCAAAGGGATCCACGTAAGCGACCGCGTGCGCGCGGCGCGATCATGGCGCGTCCTAGATGTAAGCCGCACCGTCCGTTCTACTTTCTTTGGGGCAATACCGCCTCGCGGGCGAGCGGGCCAGTCGTGAGGGTGGCTGCGGCCTCCCGAGCAAACACCCCGGTGCGCAAGTGTGGGGTCAAATACCAGGTCAGCTGGTGGGAACAACCCGATATTCCGCGCAACGCACGGATCGTATACGACACAGAAGGCAGGGTAGTGGACATGGTGAGGGGCAGCTTGATGCACGCGGCTCGGTTAGGTGCTGGGACCGCAGCGGTCATTGCCGTTTTGGGCCTGAGCGGATGCGCGTTCAACCCGCTGTCTACGTTCACGACTCCCACGATCGACCAGATCGAGTACGAGACCGTCACGCCGGCGGTGTCGGACGATGCCCTGGTCACTCCCGGAACCCTGACGGTCGCCCTCGATACTTCCGATGCGCCGCAGGCAATGCAGGGCGCCGACGGCGAGCTTACGGGGTATGCAGTCGATGCTGCCCGCGCCCTCGCAAGCCGCATGGGCCTTAAGGTCGCCTTTGTCGATGCGTCCTCGGCAGGTTCCGCGCTCGGCGACAAAAAGGCTGATATCTTTATCGGCGAGATCAACTCCACGGACGGGGACGTTAGCTCGCTCGGCACCTGCCTGTACGATGCCGCTTCCGTGTTCGGTAAAACCAGCGATGGTGGGTCGCTAAGCGTTTCCACCGATACCCTTAACACGTCTACTCTGGGTGTCCAGATGTCCTCGGCCTCGCAGGAGGCGCTTGCTAAGCAGAGCATCACCGCCAACCAAAAGACCTACTCCAACATCAACGAGTGCTTTGAGGCGCTCGAGTCTGGCGAGGTCGACTATGTGATCTGCGACTCCACAGCCGGCGGCTATCTTGCACGCCTGATGAGCGAGGTCTCCTATGTCGGTGCGCTCGAGGCGCCCTCGACGCTTGGTGTTGCGGGCCTCTCGTCCAATGACGAACTGTGCCGTGCCGTGAGTGATGCCCTCGACGACATCACGGTCGACGGCACGCTCGAGGCGGTTCACTGCGTCTGGTACGGCCAGATTCCCTACGACCTCACCACTAAGACGGTTTCGGGCGCTAACGTGCAGCCGGGCGACTCTGAGTCCAGTGAGACCACGTCCTCCGGCAGCGAGTCCTCCGATTCCAACAATGAGACCGCATCCTCCGAGGACAAATCGTCCAGCCAGGAAGGCACCATCACTGACGACGACATTAACAAACTTAATAGCTAGTTATTGCTAGGGGTGGTGTCTCCTATACGTTGGAAAGGACACCTCTTCACGGTTTCAACACGCACTGCCGGGTTTCCCCAATAGGGGAGCCCGGCTTTTTTATCCCTATAAAACCAGCAGGTCAAAGCCAATTTTCGGGACCAAATACAAAGTCGCCGACGCCCTCCCATAGCGCACTTTGCCACAGAAAAGTGCGAGACTTCGGTATGCGGTATTAAGCAATCGTTATTCGGGTCTTTAGGAATCCGCGTGATTAAATGCACGGCAATGGGTACATAGCCAGTACAGTAAGTCCCCGAGGCAGATTGGAGCCACGTATGGATATCAAGGTTTCTGGACGCAAGACGACGGTAACCGATGCTCTGCGTGCGCATGTGGATGAGAAGATCGGCGAGGCGCTCAAGGTTTTCGATATCGAGCCCATGACAGTCGACGTCGTGCTTCGTTATGAGAAGAACCCCTCGAACCCCAACCCGGCAATCGTCGAGGTCACGGTTCGTGCCCGCGGTTCGGTGATTCGCGTTGCCGAGCACGGTGCAGATATGTACGCCGCCATCGACCTCTCCGCCGATAAGGTCACCCGCCAGCTGCGTAAGTTCAAGACCAAGGTCGTGGACAACCGCCAGGGCGGTGCCAGCGCCGCGGATGTCGCGCCGGTCGAGCGCGTCGAGGATCTGGCCGACCTGCTGCTGCCCGAGAAGGAGGACGACCTGCTCGTCCGCGAGAAGGTTATCGACGTCACCCCGATGACTGAGGAGCAGGCGCTGGTGCAGACCGATCTGCTGGGCCACGACTTCTACGTGTTCGAGAACGCGACGACCGGTCTCATCAATGTGGTGTATCACCGTAAGAATGGTGGATATGGCATCATCAAGCCCCGCATCGAAACACTTGACGAGTAAAATACGTTAACTTGCATGAGTTAACGGTTGGCGGCCATCCCATGCGGGTGGCCGCCTTTTTACGTAAGGAGTCGCTTTGATGGACAAGGCCGCATCCGCCGGTCATTCGGACCGTTGCCGCATCGTCGTCGATACCTGCTGCGACTTTAGCCCCGAGGTCGCCGCGAACCTCGATGTCGATATCTTGGGTTTCCCCTTCATTATCGATGGCGAGGAGCGCACGGATGACATCTGGTCGAGCATCACACCCAAGGAGTTCTACGACCGCATGCGCGCCGGTGCCCGCGTGTCCACCTCGGCTGTGTCGCTCGGTCGCTATATCGAGTTCTTTACCGAGTGCGCCAAAGAGGGTACGCCCACGGTCTACCTGTGCTTTACCTCGGCGCTGTCGTCGAGCTACAACTCCGCGTGCCAGGCGGCGGACGCCGTGCGCGCCGAGTATCCCAACTTTGAGCTGTACGTGGTCGACAACGCTCTGCCCTGCGCGACCGGCGAGCTCCTGGCGCTCGAGGCCGTGCGCCAGCGCTCGGCGGGACTGACTGCTAAGCAGCTGGTCGACTGGGCAAACGAGGCCAAGACCTATGTCCACGGTTACTTTACGCTCGAGAGCTTTGACGCGCTGGCTGCCGGCGGCCGCATTCCGCCCGCGGCGGCACAGCTCACGGCAAAGCTCGACGTCAAACCCGAGCTGTCCTACGACCTGGCCGGCTCGCTGTCGCTGATCGGCGTCAACCGCGGTCGCAAGAAGGCGCTCAAGTCCATTCTCAAGTCGTTCCGCGAGAACTATGTGCCCGATCGCACCATGCCCATCGCCATTATGACGGCCGATGCCGAAAAGGACGGCGACTGGCTCGAGGCCGCCATCCGCAAGGAGGAAGGCTGCGCCGACGTGACCATCATCCGCAGCTCTGTGGGCCCCACCATTGGCTCGCACGTGGGCCCCGGCATGGTGGCTTGCGCGTTTTGGGGCAAGAACCGCGCCGACAAGGCGTCGCTTTCCGACCGCATCGCCCGCCGCGTGCGCGGTCAGTAGGCAAGTAACGCGGCCGTAATCGCCCTCGACTCACAGCCCAACGCTGGCACCGAGTATTCAACCTGGTAATAACACCCAACCCAAAAGGAAAGGTTTCATGGCAAACAAGCTCTCCGTCGCATTTATCGGCACCGGAATCATGGGTGCCCCCATTGCCGGCCACATCCTGGATGCCGGCTATCCCGTCACGGTCAACAACCGCACTAAGTCCAAGGCCGCCGCGCTTATCGAGCGCGGTGCCGTTTGGGCCGATACGCCGGCAGATGCCGTGGCGAACGCCGACGTCGTCTTTACCATGGTGGGTTATCCCTCCGAGGTCGAGGAGCTCTACCTGGCGGGCGACGGCCTGCTCGCGTGCACAAAGCCTGGCGCGGTCCTGATCGACCTCACCACGAGCTCGCCCGAGCTCGCGCGCGATATTGCCGAGGCCGCCCAGGTTTCCGGCCGCATGGCGTTTGACTGCCCCGTCACCGGCGGCGAGTCCGGTGCTATCGCCGGCACGCTCACGGCCATCGTGGGCGCCACCGAGAACGACATCGCCCCGGTCCGCGACATCCTTTCCACCTTTGCGGCAACTATCTGCTGCTTCGATGGCGCCGGCAAGGGCCAGGCTGCCAAGCTCGCCAACCAGGTGTCGCTGGGCGCCTGCATGGTCGGCATGGCCGATGCGCTGGCGTTTGCCGAGCTGAGCGGCCTTGATCTGGAGAAGACCCGTCAGATGATCCTGGGCGGCACCGGCAAGTCCGGCGCCATGGAGAGCCTGGCACCCAAGGCGCTCGACGGCGATTACAAGCCCGGCTTTATGGTCGAGCACTTTATTAAGGACCTGCGCTTGGCGCTCGCCTATGCCGACGATCGCGAGCTTGCGCTGCCCGGCGCCGACGTGGCCCTTACGCTCTACGACATGCTCGATGCCATCGGTGGTGCCAAGCTGGGCACCCAGGCCATCACGGTCCTCTATAAGGAGGAGGCCGACGCCATCGCCGCCGGTCTGGACTGGTCGCAGTATCGTCCCGAGGAGCACGGTGCCCACGAGGAAGGCTGCGGTTGCGGCGAGCATGGCGACGACCACGAGTGCTGCGGTGGCCACCACCACGGCGAGGACCACGAGTGCTGCGGCGGTCACGGTCACGATGACGGCCACGAGTGCTGCTGCGGCCACCATCACGAGGAGTAGCGCCTATGAGCTGGACGTTCGTGGTGCTTGCGCTGGTGCTCTTTCTCTTTGCGATCTACATCGGCTTTTTGTGCGGCCAGTGGGCCTGCGAAAAGCGCGTCATCACCAAGCGCGAATACTGGATCGCCAACTTTGCAGGAGCGGCGGCAGTCGTCCTGCTGACTTGGGTGTTCTCGCTGTTCCCGCTGGTGCAGTTTGCGCCGATTGGCTGGCTCGGCGGCTTTATCGCCGGCCTTAAGATGAGCTTTGGCGAGTCCGTCGGCCCGTGGCGCAAGCACGACGAGGTTTTTAACGTCAACAAAGCCCATCGCGCCGCCGCCGATGCGGGCGATGCCGAGGAGCGCCGCCGTGCGCGTCGCAAGGGCGCAGCCAACCGGCAGCTCATCTCGGTCACCGATGACAGCAAGGGTGCTGGCAAGCACGCTAAGAAATAGTAAGAAGAGGTAACTATGGCAGAAAATAAAGACGAACAGCTCACCGACGAGGAGCTGGCACAGCTCCAGCTGGCAGAGGAGAACGAGAACGCCGTCGACCGTCTGGTCCAGGAGCTCGGCTGCCCCACGCGCCGCATCCGCCAGTTTGCCGCCCGCGTGCTGCACCTGCTTGCCGAGCGCGATCCGCAGCGCGTCGAGCCCTGCGTACCCGCGCTGATCGAGGCGCTCGACCGCCCCGAGGCGCAGACCCGCTGGGAGGCCCTCGATGCCCTGACGGCGCTCGCCACCACCTGCCCCGAGCAGCTGGGCGATGCCTTTGAGGGCGCCGAGACCGCACTGTTCGACGAGATCTCCTCCACGCTGCGCTATGCCGCCTTCCGCCTGCTGTGCGTGTGGGGTGCCACGAGTGTCGAGCGTTCGCGCGAGGCTTGGCCCATCCTGGATGAGGCCATCCAGTGCTACCACGGCGACCTTGAGTATCGCGACATGCTCGGTTGCCTGTACGAGTTTTGCCAGGGCGAGATCGACGCCGAGGTCGCAGAGAAGCTTGCGCTGCGCCTTAAGTTCGACGCCGAGAACGGCAAGGGCAGCTATCTCAAGGCCCGTTCGAGCGAGATTTGCGAAATGCTTGTTAAACGTTTTGGCCTGGATCTCTCCAAAAAGAAGAAGCGTGCTAGCGTTAAAAAATCTGACGACGCCGAAGACGAGGAGTAACAGATTATGGCGCACGATGTAGTCCTGATTCCCGGTGACGGTATCGGTCCCGAGATTACGCAGGCCATGCGCCGCGTGGTCGAGGCCACCGGTGTCCAGATTAACTGGAATGTCCAGGAGGCCGGCGCCGGCGTCATGGACGAGTTTGGCACGCCGCTGCCCCAACATGTGCTCGATGCGGTTGCCGAGACTAAGGTCGCCATCAAGGGGCCCATCACCACGCCGGTCGGCACGGGTTTCCGCAGCGTCAATGTTGCTCTGCGTAAGCACTTCGATCTGTACGCCTGCGTGCGCCCCTGCCTGTCGCAGCCGGGCGACGGCTCGCGCTTCCGTGACGTCGACCTGGTCATCGTGCGCGAGAACACCGAGGACCTCTACGCCGGTATCGAGTTCGATGAGGGCGCTGCCGAGGTCGAGGAGCTTTCGCAGCTCGTCGAGCGCTCGGGCCAGAAGACCTTCGCCGCGGATTCCGCCATCTCGATCAAACCCATCTCCATCGCCAAGAGCCGCCGCATTGTGGAGTACGCCTTTGAGTACGCCCGCCGTTGCGGTCGCAAAAAGGTGACGGCCGTGCACAAGGCCAACATCATGAAGGCAACCGACGGCCTGTTCCTGCGCGTTGCGCGCGAGGTGGCCGCCAACTATCCCGACATTGAGTTCAACGACAAGATCGTCGACGCCACCTGCATGGGCCTGGTCCAGAACCCCAACGACTTCGATGTCCTGGTGCTGCCCAACCTGTACGGCGACATCGTGAGCGACCTGTGCGCCGGCCTGGTGGGCGGCTTAGGGATGGCCCCCGGCTCCAACATCGGTGCCGACTGTGCCATCTTTGAGGCGACGCACGGCTCCGCTCCCGATATTGCTGGTCAGGATATCGCCAACCCCACGGCCGAGATTCTCTCTGCCGCGATGATGCTCGATCACCTAGGCGAGAACGACGCGGCCAATCGCATTCGTGCCGCCGTCTCTGCCACGCTCGACGAGGGCGAGCAGGTTACCGGTGACGTGCGTCGTGCCCAGACCGGCTCCGTTGAGGGCGCTGTGGGTACGCAGGCATTTGCCGATGCCGTTATCGCGCACCTGGCCTAAGGCATGCACACTGCAAACGCCTAAATAGTACTTAAGTGTTTGCGTATAACCTAAGAATCAATACGCCCGGCGCTCTGTCGGGCGTATTCTATTGGGGACTATGTTTCCTAACAAGGAGTAACCGATATGGGTCTGATTCAAAAGAAGGACGAGAAGGACGAGATCGACGGCATCCAGATCATCGAGCGCGGCGAAGGACCCGACGGTGACGAGGACGAGAAGATCGACCTGGTCGCCGGTACGTCTGCCGAGCACATTGCCGCCGGCACGACGGCCGAGGAGGAGGACGCCCGACTGGAGGCAAAGATCGCCGCGGATGCCGCTGACGAGAACCTCATGCCCGAGGAGCAGGATGAGGACAGCGACTCCGACGTGGACGACCACGCTTGCAAGCACAAGAAGACGATGATTGCCGCCTTTGTAGTTGCAGTCGTGATCGCTGCCGTGGTCGGCTTCTTTATTGGCAACGGTGGTTTTGGCGGCAAGGGCGTCGGCTCGGCGACCCTGACCGAGGACCAGCTCGATTCGACCGTGGCGAGCTACAGCTACAACGGCAAGAAGAGCGACATCACCGCGCGCGAGGCCATCGAGAGCCAGTACAGCCTCGATACCGTCAAGGATAGCGATGGCAACTACACCGCTCCTTCTGCCGACGTCATCCTGTCCTATGTGCGCAACAAGATCCTGCTCGACGCTGCCGAGGACGAGGGCATTACCGTCTCTTCTAAGGAGATGAAGAAGTACGCCGAGGATTCCATCGGCACTTCGGACTACAAGACCATGGCCACGCAGTACGGCGTGTCCAAGGACCAGGCCAAGCAGATCGTCCGTCAGTCCGCGACGCTGCAAAAGCTCTACAAGAAGAAGGTGGGCGATAGCTCTGCAAGCATGCCGACCGCCCCGACCGAGCCTGCTGACGGCAACGAGGAGACCGCGAGCAAGGACTACGCCGACTACATCATCAAACTTGCCGGCGACGAGTGGGATAGCTCGAAGGGCACCTGGAAGGACGCCGACAGCACCTATGCTAAGGCCTTCGCCGACGATGCCTTTACCGCCGATAGCGCCACCTATAAGCAGGCCATGACTGCCTATTACACTGCTTACCAGCAGTATTCTTCGCAGGCTTCGAGCGCCAGCTCCAAGTGGACCGAGTATGCCAACGGCCTGTACGCCAAGGCCAACATCAGCATCTACGGCCTGTTTGCGTAAGATTTGCCCGAGCTACCGAGCGCGAAGCTGATATATCTGATTAAGCCCGCTAGAACGGATGTCGTTCTAGCGGGCTTATTGCGTTTAGGCGCTGGTGGCTAAATTATGTCTATTAATCTTTAAGTCCAAAGAGGTTATCGGCTTCATCGTCAGGCATATATTCCAGTACATCGCCCGGTTGGCAGTCGAGTGCCCGGCATATCGCGTCAAGAGTTGAAAAGCGCACGGCAGAAACCTTGCCCGTCTTGATGCGCGACATATTGACCTGGGAGATACCCACGCGTTCCGCAAGCTCTTTGGATGAAATCTTGCGTTCGGCAAGCATGCGGTCGAGCCGCAGAATAATCATGGATTCCCCCTAGAGCAACTCGTCATCTTGTTTTTGCAGGATACACCCGTACTGGAAGATGCTGGCAATCAGGCTAATAATTAGGCCTGCAAAGAGCATAGAGAGGTCGAGATGCTGCCCGCCAAGCGCATCCGTAAAGCTACCGCCAAATCCTGAGAGTATCAGCCCTGTGACTATGGCACCAAAAAGTTTCACGGCAGCGCCGCCGATAAGGAACAAATGTCCTATTTGACGTAGTATGCGGATGCATTCGAGGTCAAAGGGCCTGCCCGCCTTTTCAATGGCGGAGAAAAACCTGTATGCGCTTAGCGCGATGGCAAGCGCGAGGCATGCCATCATGGCGCTCCCTATGGCAGTATGACCGTCGTGCGCGACAAGCATAAGAGGAGTCTGTTCATTGGTGCCGACGAGAGCGAGAATTGGCCCTTCGCTAGCCTCAAGCTCTACGGATTGGAGACAGAACCCTTGGGAGAGGCTAGGCAATATGACTAGATCTTCGATTGCAATGACTGCGAGGAGTGCCAGAGCGAGCGCCACGATGGTGCAGATTGTGCCCCATTTGCAGTAGCGAGTGAGCTTCCTCAGTTTGGCTATTGCCTGTTCACGGTCGATGGCTTCATTCGATTTGGATACGTTCCAGCGGATCATAGCTCCTCCAACCAATGTCTTGGATGATACTTGTATCTTATATCATACTTAATGATAAACGATAAACAATTACAGATTAGAGTAAGTAATGTTTGTGAGACGAATAGCGAGAGCTATGGCATATTCAGGGAATGGGAGTTTGGAACGCGGGGGATGGACGAGTATTGAAATACCCTGCAACCGCGCAAGTGCTTCATCGAGTCTCCCCAATTCATCTAGGAAAAAGGCTGCAAACGATTGAAATTCTCCGGTGAACGGTCGAAAACTACCGTTCACCGATAATTTCTAAACTGGTTCTAACTGGTATTAAGTCAAAAAGACCAATTCACAAATCTTCACAATGACCTGCACTTTTTCTACACGCTATATTTAGCCACCCTGTGTTGTTTAGACACGAAAATAGTTGTGATCGATTGCCAAAGCATTTCGAAACGGTTTCAAAACTGCAGGTAGAAGTGTTAATGAGCGGTAAACGGTCGATTTATCACCGTGAACGGTGCAAAAACGTTTTACTGTATGAATCAGCGAAAGCGACCTCTTCTGGGGTGATATAGTGACAACAACACGTCACGTGGTTACTACCAGTTTAGAAACCACTGGTCTTCAAAGAACGCTTTCTAAGAAGCTTTAAGGGCGAGCGCCCGCTGGCTTCCGAAAATTATCGGACTCAGATCGTACACACCTTCGGAAGGGAAATTTGAATGGTTGGCTTTATTCTTACCGGTCATGGACAGTTCGCACCCGGCCTTGCAAGTGCTATCGCTATGGTTGCCGGCGATCAGCCCGCTTTTACCGTCGTTCCTTTTGAGGGCGACCAGGCTGCTTCCTACGGTGAGGATCTCCGCGCCGCTATTACCGCCATGCGCGAGGAGTGCGATGGCGTGCTCGTCTTTACCGACCTGCTCGGTGGTACTCCGTTCAATCAGTCGATGATGATTGCCCAGGATGTCGACAACGTCGAGGTTCTGACTGGCACCAACCTTCCCATGGTTATTGAGCTTCTGTTCCTCCGCGGTAACGCCACGCTCGCCGAGCTTGGCGAGCAGGCCGTGACCGTTGGTCAGACGGGCGTCACCGCCCAGACGGTCGCATCCGTTGCCGGCTCCGACGAAGAGGATATCTTCGGCGACGAGGACGGCATCTAATGGCCGATTTCGGAGCCAACGTCCTGAGCTCCTCGGTCGCCCTTTTAGGCCTGCTTGTCATCATGGGCTTGATTTACACCATCTGGTCGCAAATCAACATGAAGAAGAAGCAGAAGTACTTCAAGGAGCTGCACACCGAGCTCAAGCCGGGTCAGGAGGTTCTTTTCGCCGGCGGTATCTACGGAACCGTCAAGGGCATCGAAGGCGAAAAGGTCCAGATCAAAGTCCGATCCGGTGCCGTCGTAGATGTTTCGCGTTACGCGATTCAGGAGATCAAGTAACTGTCGTCAGCAAATAACGAAAGGAAGCTGATCAACATGGCAGAACCCAACATTCTTCTTACCCGCATCGATAACCGACTGGTCCATGGTCAGGTCGCTACCCAGTGGAACTCCACCCTGGGCTCCAACCTCATCCTCGTCGCCAACGACGATGTGTCGACCAACACCATGCGCCAGAACCTCATGAAGATGGCCGCTCCCGCCGGCGTCGCTACGCGTTTCTTCTCCCTGCAGAAGACCATCGACGTCATTGGCAAGGCGAGCCCGCGCCAGAAGATCTTCATCGTGGCCGAAACACCGGAAGACGTGCTTACGCTCGTCAAGGGCGGTGTGCCTATAAAGAAGGTAAACATCGGCAACATGCACATGTCGGAAGGAAAGCGCCAAGTCGCCACCTCCGTCGCAGTTAACGACGAGGATGTCGCTGCGTTTAAAGAGCTGCAGGAATTGGGGGTGGAGTTGGAGATCAGGCGCGTTCCGAGCACGCCTGTTGAGGACACGAGCAAGCTCTTCTCGTAATCCTCGTGATCCACGTTGTCAGGATTGAAACCCTGACGTTCTGTACGTGATATCCAAAGTGCGTACATACATTTTGAAAGGAGGAGCAAGATGGAATACTCGATCATCCAGGTCGCTCTGGTCTTCATCGTCACGTTCGTCGCGGCAATCGACCAGTTCAACTTCCTCGAGTCTCTCTATCAGCCCATCGTCACCGGCGCCGTCATCGGTCTTATCCTTGGCGACCTCAACACCGGTCTTCTCGTGGGTGGTACCTATCAGCTCATGACGATCGGCAACATGCCGATCGGAGGCGCTCAGCCGCCTAACGCCGTCATCGGCGGCATCATGGCAGCCATTCTCGCTATCGCTACGGGCCTCGAGCCCAACGCGGCAGTCGGCCTTGCCATTCCGTTCGCTCTGCTTGGTCAGCTCGGCGTTACCCTGGTCTTCACGCTTATGTCGCCCCTCATGTCCTCCGCGGACAACATGGCTCATAACGCTGACACCAAGGGCATCGAGCGTCTGAACTACTTCGCCATGGCTCTGCTCGGCCTGATCTTCGCTGTCGTCGTCACCCTGTTCTTCATCGCTGGCGCTACCATCGGTCAGACCATCGCTTCCGCCATCCCGACTTGGCTGCAGACCGGTCTGTCCGCTGCAGGCGGCATGATGCGCTTCGTCGGCTTCGCCGTCCTGCTCAAGGTTATGATGAACCGCGATATGTGGGGCTTCTTCCTCATGGGCTTTGGCCTCGCGCTCATCACCGTTGCCAACGATTCTCTGGCAACCCCTGCCCTGCTCATCCTCGCTCTCATCGGCTTCGGCATCGCTTTCTGGGACTTCCAGCAGCAGACCGAGCTGAAGGGTGCAGCTGTTTCTGACGGAGGTGACTTCGAAGATGGCATCTAATGAGTATGTGATCCCGGAGCACTACGAGGATCTCACTCCTGCTCCGCAGCTCGACCAGAAGACCCTCAACAAGATGGCTTGGCGCTCCTGCTTCCTGCAGGCATCGTTCAACTACGAGCGCATGCAGGCCGCTGGCTGGCTTTACTCCATCATCCCCGGTCTGGAGAAGATCCACACCAACAAGAACGACCTCGCGGCTTCCATGAGCCACAACCTGGAGTTCTTCAACACCCACCCGTTCCTCGTCACCTTTGTTATGGGTATCGTGCTTTCGCTCGAGCAGAACAAGGTTGACATCCCCACGATCCGCGCCGTCCGCGTCGCCGCAATGGGCCCGCTCGGTGGTATCGGTGACGCCCTGTTCTGGCTGACGCTCGTGCCTATCACGGCCGGCATCACCTCCAACATGGCCATCAACGGCAACGCCGCTGCGCCGATCATCTTCCTGGTGATCTTCAACGTCGTCCAGTTCGCTCTGCGCTTCTGGCTCATGAACTGGTCCTACAAGCTTGGCACCAGCGCTATTGACGCTCTGACTGCCAACATGCAGGCCTTCACGCGTGCCGCTTCCATTATGGGCGTCTTCGTCGTCGGTTGCCTGGTCGTCACCATGGGTGGCACCCAGATCAACCTCCAGATCCCCAACGGCACCACCCGTGGCCTCTCCGCTACTACCGTGATCGTCTCCGAGAAGGAGGCCGAGAACTTCACCGGTATGGAGGGCATCGATACCGAGACCGCTGAGGCCGGTACCATCGCCATGACCGATGAGGACGGCAACGCCCTCACCGCTTCCGATGCCGACGGCAACGCTGTCGAGTGCGGCGTCACCGATCTGGGCAACGGCATGGAGTCCGTTACCTACGGCACCGTCACCGAGGATCCGGTCAACTTCTCTGTTGCCGACACCCTCAACACCATCGTCCCGAAGCTCGTCCCGCTTATGCTTACGCTGCTGCTTTACTACATGTTCGCTAAGCACAGCTGGACCCCGACCAAGGGCATTCTGCTGCTCTTCGTCCTGGGCATCCTGGGCGCTGGCCCGCTTGGTCTCTGGCCGAGCATCTGGTAAGGCTCTAGCTTGAGGGGTGTGTCCCTGCGCGGCTCACACCCCGACCCCTTAAGCCATGTGTATGTTAAAAGCCGCGTGCTCGAAAGAGCGCGCGGCTTTTGTTTTCTTGATGAGTCGGGTGTTGCAGAACGATAATGCTTAACACCCTAGGTAGTTAGCCGAATTCGAGCAAAAGGGAGGATAGGATGGCGATCGGAGCGCGTAGGCAGCCGCTGTACGATCAGCTGGTCGATATTCTGACCGAAAAGATTGACCATGAATATCGCGCCGGTGACATGATTCCTTCCGAGCGCGAACTTTCGGAGCGCTATGGTCTCTCGCGCACTACGGTACGCTTGGCTCTGCAGGAACTGGAGCGTTTAGGACTGGTGGTTCGGCAGCACGGTCGCGGTACCTTTGTGACCGACCGTTCGGCAAAAGCAACCAATCTTATGCAGTCCTACAGCTTTACCGAGCAGATGCGCGCGATGGGTCGAGAACCCGAGACCACGATTCTCGAGTTTTGCGAGATGGAGGCCGATAAGAATCTGGCCGAGCATATGGGATTGCGTATCGGTGATCGCATTTTTAAGCTTAAGCGCCTTCGTTCTGCCGACAACATGCCCATGATGGTCGAACGCAGCTATCTACCGGTTCGTCAATTTCTGTCCCTAAAGCGACCGCTGCTGGAGCGCAAGCCGCTTTACGATGTGATTGAGCAGGACTTTCAGCAAAAGATACGCGTGGCTGAAGAGGAGTTCTATGCGAGCATAGCCCGTCCCACCGACGCCCACCTTTTGGGAATTGTCGAGGGCTCGCCTGTGCTCGATTTGGTCAGGACTACGTATAACGAGTCAAACGAGGTTGTGGAGTATACACTCTCGGTTGCTCGTGCCGATCAGTTTAAATGCAAGGTTTACCACCAGCGTAGCAACTAGTGTCCGCATCGTTTCCATATGGTGATTCTTTGCATTTAACTGGTTACTACCAGATAACCAACCGAAGTGTATAATTGCACGTCAGAGGATTACTTCTAGAGAGAGGTATTAGAAATGTTCGAGAAGAGTGTCGAGGAGCTCACCGAGCTCGGCGCCCAGATCACCACGGCCGAGATTGCTCAGCAGCCCGAGCTTTGGCGTGATACGCTCAACATCTATCGCGAGAACAAGGAGGCCATCGAGGCCTTCCTGGCCGAGGCTCGTGCTATGGGCGAGGGCCGTCTGTCCGTTGTCTTCACCGGTGCCGGTACGTCCGACTACGTTGGCGATACCTGCGCCCCGTACCTGCGTCACGCTGGCAACACTGATCTCTACGACTTTAAGCCCATCGCCACGACAGACATCGTGAGCGCTCCGCGCGATTTCCTGCGCGCCGAGGATCCCACGCTCGTGGTTTCCTTTGCCCGCTCTGGCAACAGCCCCGAGAGCCTTGCCGCCGTTGCCGTTGCCAAGGAGCTCGTCCACAACGTCAAGTTCCTCAACATCACCTGCGCGCCCGAGGGCAAGCTCGCCGTCGAGTCCGCCGATGATCCCAATGCGCTGACGCTGCTCATCCCGCGCGCCAACGACAAGGGCTTCGCCATGACCGGTTCCTACACCTGCATGACCCTGCTCTCTACCCTCATCTTTGACGAGGCTTCCGACGAGCAGAAGGCCGAGTGGGTCGAGACCATCGCCAAGATGGGCGAGGAGGTCATCGCTCGCGAGTCCGAGGTTGCCGATTACCTGGCTGGCGACTTCAACCGCGTGACCTACTTGGGTTCCGGCTCCTTCGGTGGCCTTGCCCAGGAGAGCCAGCTCAAGATCCTCGAGCTTGCTCATGGCCTGGTTGCCACTTCCTACGACACCTCCATGGGTTATCGTCACGGACCCAAGTCCTTCGTCGACGACAAGACCCTCGTGTTCGTGTTCGTCAACAACGATGCCTACACCCGTCAGTACGATATCGACATCCTCAACGAGATCGGTGGCGACGAGATCGCTCAGCACACCGTTGCCGTTCAGCAGGATGGCGCTATCGTCTACGAGGGCGAGTCCTTCACCTTTAAGGGCTATGAGGCACTCCCCGAGGGCTACCTTGCCCTGCCGTTCGTGATGTTTGCCCAGGCCATCAGCCTGCTCAACTCCGTGCGCGTGGGCAACACGCCCGATACGCCGAGCCCCACCGGCACGGTCAACCGCGTGGTTAAGGGCGTGACGATTCACCCCTTCACCGCTTAATCGCGTCCCCCCTGTAAGGGCGCCCGTCCGCTCATAACGGCGGGCGGGCGCTTTTTGTTTTCACTTGGACCGGGTATAAGCATCACCACAGTCAACTGCTTTAGAAGCAAGGAGTGCATATGAGCACGTACGCAATTAAGGCTGACAAGTTCTTCTTGCCGGCAGGCCCGCAGCTGGGCGGCTATCTTATGGTCGAGGATGGCGTCTTTGGCGCCTGGCAGGCCGACGAGCCCTCTTGCGAGATCAAGGACTACACGGGATCGTGGATCGCACCGGGTATGGTCGATACCCACATCCATGGCTTCTACAACCACTCAACTACCGATAACGACCCCGAGGGTATCGATATCAGCTCGACTGAGCTCGCCCGTCGCGGTACCACCAGCTGGCTACCCACGACGTTCACCGATGGCGTCGAGCAGATCAAGGACGCCTGCGCCGCCATCGCTCAGGCGGACGAGGGTCGCGGCCCCGACTTCTGCGGTGCTCGCATTCAGGGCATCTACCTGGAGGGCCCCTTCTTTACCATGAAGCACGTGGGCGCGCAGAACCCCGCTTATCTTATCGATCCCTCCGAGGAGGTCTTTGATCAGTGGCAGGAGGCTGCGGGCGGTCGCATCGTTAAGAGCGCCATGGCGGCCGAGCGCGACGGTGCCGCTGCTTATGCGGCTGCTCTGAACGCCAAGGGTGTGGTGACCAGCATCGGTCACTCCGACGCCACCTACGATGAGTGCATCGCCGCCATCAACGCCGGTGCCAGCTGCTTTACGCATACCTATAACGGCCAGCGCGGGCTGCATCACCGTGAGCCCGGTGTCGTGGGTGCTGCTATGTCCACGTCCGAGACCTACGCCGAGATCATCTGTGACGGCAAGCACGTAAACCCTGCCGCCATCAAGGCGCTGCTGCAGGCCAAGGGCTGGCAGCACACGGTACTCATCACCGACTGCCTGGGCTGCGGCGGCATGCCCGAGGGCAGCTACACCAGCGGCGGCATGGACGTCATCATGAAGGACAACCTGTGCTGGCTCGCCGATGGCAAGAGCATTGCCGGTTCGGTGCTCACGCTTGCCCAGGGCGTCAAGAACATCGTCGACTGGGGCATCGCCAGCGCCGATATCGCCATTCGCATGGCAACCGAGGTGCCGGCACGCTCCGCGCACATCGAGGATAAGTGCGGCAGCATCATGCCGGGTCGCGACGCCGACTTTGTCGTGTTCGACCATGAGCTCACCCTCGTCGAGACGTATGTTGGCGGCCAGAGCGTCGGCAACGCCTTTACCGAGTAACGAAAGAAAAAGACGGCGGGCCCGAATCTGCTCGGACCCGCCGTACGGGTTAAACGCTCAAAAGCACCTTTACAGTTACAGCTTGCTAGCGATTTTCTTTGCCGTGCGCTTAACGCCGGCCACCAGGCCTCCTGCAGGATGCTCCTTCTCGTATGCTAGGCGCTTCTCGCGCTTGGCGTACTCTTCGACGATGATGTCTCCATACTCGTCTTCGATCTTGTCGAAGAAGTCGACGGCACCCTTAATTTCCTCAGCGGTCGGGTGCCCCTTTTGGACACCGCCGGTGAGTTTGAACGGCCCCCACGTATCAAAGCCGGGGCAGCCGTAGACACCCATAAAGATGGCCTGCCTCATGCGGCAGATGCCATCGATATCCTTGCCGTACCACTTGTTTTTGCCACCGTAGGTCATAAGGCCAAACACCTTGTCCTGCGGCTGCAACACGTTAGTGAGCACGCGTGCCATGTCCTTGTCGATCTCGGAGTAATAGATGCCCGTGGCGACACCAATCAGATGGTATTCGTGCAGGTTGGGATACTCGTTTTTGCCGAGCGTTTTCACATCGAGGGTATCGATTTCGGGGTGCGCCTCGACGATGGCGTCCACGAGCTTTTTCGTATTGCCGTGGTGGCGTGAGGCATAAAGAATGATGGTTCGCATAAGAAGGCCTTTCAGCTGTAATTGCATCAATGTCTGTATGGTACCCCGTTACATGGCCGGGATACCGGACGCATCGATGAGCGTGCGGGTTTGTTCTATGGTTAGGATTGAAACGGGCGCTTGCGTGAAATAAAGCAGTTGTTCGAAAGGATGGGTAATGGAATACGCTCTCTCCAACGATTCGATTTCTATTAAGGTTTCCACGGCTGGTGGCTCGTTTACCTCGATTGAGGCCGGAGGTCGCGAGTACTTGTGGCAGGGTGATCCCACCGTGTGGTCCGGCCAGGCGCCGATTTGCTTCCCGATTTGCGGAGGCTTGCGCGACAACAGCGCCATGACGTTTGCCGGGCATCATGTAAAGCTCGCTCGCCACGGCTTTGCGCGCAAGCAGGAATGGAAGCTGCTGAGCCAAGGCGAGAACGAGTTGGCTATGTGCCTGGCTTCGGAGGATAACGCCGCGCTGCTGAGCGATTATCCGTATCCGTTTAGGCTCGTCGCCCGCTATACGCTCGAGGACGCCGCCGTGCGTGTCTCCTATGAGGTTACCAACGAGGGCACCGAGGACATGCCGTTCTTTATCGGTGGGCATCCCGGCTTTAGGTGCCCGCTCGATGAGGGCGAGGCCTATACGGACTACGAGTTGCGCTTTGAGAAAGAAGAGGCTGCAGAGCTTTGCACCGCTGTCCCTTCGACTGGCTTGATTGACGTGGACAAGCGCTCCAAGAACCCCATGGTGGGAAAGACGCTGCCCCTGTCGCACGAGCTCTTCGATTTTGCGGAGACCATCTTTGACGTGCTCGAGAGCCGCCAGGTCACGCTTTCCAAAAAGGGCGAGGACAAGGGCGTCCGCCTGAGCTTTGAGGGCTTCCCATATCTCATTGTGTGGAGCAAGCCCGAGGGTGATTTTGTGGCAGTTGAGCCTTGGGGCGGCCTTTCGACCTGCTCCGATGAGGACGACGTGCTTGAGCATAAGCGTGGCTGCCTTGTCGCCAAGCCCAAGGAGACCGTCGTTCGCTCGTTCACGATTGAGATTCTGTAATTCCGTTTTGTCGACTCGTATCGCGAGGCACAAGGAGCCTGCGAGATAAGGAGCTAAAAATGATCCTCACCGTTACGATGAACCCGTCCGTCGATACACGCTATCAGCTCGATGAGCTCATTATCGACGACGTTAACCGTGTGACGCCCGAAAAGACCGCCGGCGGCAAGGGTCTCAACGTGGCCCGTGTACTGGGTCAGCTGGGCGACGACGTTGTGGCAACCGGTCTACTCGGCGGCCACATGGGCGCCTACATGGCCGAGCTCATGGATGCCAACGGCATTAAGAATGATTTTGTACCCATCAAGGGCGAGACTCGCATTTGCCTTAACATCCTCCACGCCGGCAACCAGACCGAGCTACTCGAGAGCGGCCCGACGATTGCCCCCGAGGAGCTCGATGCCTTTACCGCCAAGTTCGCCGAGCTTGCGAGCAAGGCCGCTGTCGTTACCATCTCGGGTTCGCTGCCCCGTGGTGTCGAGGCAGGCTACTACGCCAAGATCACGGGTATTGCCGAGAACGCCGGCGCCAAGGTGCTGCTCGATACCTCGGGTGCTTCGCTCGAGGCCGCCCTTAAGTCCGAAATTAAGCCCGAGCTGGTCAAGCCTAACCTGACCGAGATTAACGGCCTTCTGGGCACGAGCTTTACCACCGACGATGTGGACGAGCTCCGCGCCGCGCTCGCCTCTGATGCCCGCTTCTCCGATATCCCCTGGGTCGTCGTGTCCATGGGCGCTGCCGGCTCCGTGGGCTTCCATAATGGCCGTGCATTCCGCGCCAAGACCCCCGATATCCCCGCCGTTAACGCTACGGGCTCTGGCGATTCGACCATTGCCGGCTTCGCGCATGCGATTGCTGCTGGCGCGGATGACGAGACGGTGCTGCGTACCGCCAACACCTGCGGCAAGCTCAATGCCATGGATCCCATGACTGGCCACTTGGTTATGGATCGTTGGGACGAGGTTTACAACGGCGTTGTCGTGACCGAGCTGTAGGAGCTTGTGCGCCGCCCCCGGCATCGGTTGCTTGCTTGTGGTTAGAGTTGACGGCAAGTGCGGTAGCATTATGCCGGGGCGCGACGCCGATGCTGTCGTGTTCAATCCCGACCTTACCCTGGTCGAGACGTATGTGGGTGGCAACAGCGTCGGTAATGCATTTACCGAGTAGCTGCCAAATAAACGATCCGAGAGGGGATTTAGATGATTTACGGTGCATTGGGCGATATCGAGGAATACCGCGGAATGCTCAAGGGCCTCGACGTGCTGATCGACTGGCTCGAGGAGAACGACCCGGCACAGCTCGAGGTCGGCAGCCATCCGATTTTGGGTGAGAAGGTCTTTGCGAACGTCATGTCTCCCACGACGCGTCCCGAGGCTGAGGCTCACTATGAGACGCATCAGCGCTATCACGACCTGCAGATCGACGTCGAGGGTCGCGAGGCCTTCAAGGTCGCTACGGGCAGCCTGACGCTGGTCCAGGAGTTTGACGAGAAGGACGACTACGATTTGGTCGATTCCGACGCTTCGATCGCCGGCGATCTTACCGACGACAAGTTCGCGCTGTTCGTTGCCGGCGAGCCCCACATGCCCACGCTCGAGTTCCCGGGCGATGGCGCACAGCCGGTCAAGAAGATCTGCTTTAAGTTGCTTGCCGACGCCTACTGGGAGGAGTAGCGAGCTGCTCGGCTGAGCTGTTCGTCTGATGGCGTGATTCCCCTAGGGAAATCACGCTAGGACCCCGCCAAACGGGTTTTCCCTAGGGAAATCACGTTTGGCGGGGTTTTCTGTTTTGAATAGGGAAGCCTCATTTATTTGCGAAGAACATCGGCTAGCCGCAGGATTGAAATCATCGACCGATAAGTGAGTTCCACTTTTTCGCCCGCAAGCAGTCGTTTCGAGCCAATCTCATCTAGCCCCACAAGCTGAGAAAACAGCGGGCTGCTCATCGTGCCCTCGTCAATTGATTCCCTTATGGTCTTCAAAACGTCCGTATCATGAAGCGACGCCGAGCTGTAGGGGGCAACACGAGCGGAACTCTCAATTAACGACGAGACAAAAGGATGGAGATGCTTTGGACATAGTCCATCAAACACCACATCCCCATTGTCATCCGAGCCGACCAGGCGCCAAGTATAATGATCGACCCAGTCATCTCCGTCATATATGGCGTTCATGAGCAACTTCCCGTCTAGAGAGAGAAACCTATTTGGACATCGGGGCGCAAGACCGCAATCCATATCGGGCCTCCAGCAGCTCCAACCCAACGCACCACATAGGTTCCCTTTCGTACATGTGTATCAATCTGCCCCGAAATGCCGGTGAATGCAATTCCAGACCCGTTTGTCGGATAGCAATCGACGTATTTTTGTTTTCCGCTCACAACCTTGTATAGATATATCGTTCCAGCAAAAGAGAAGGGATCGTTCGCAATTTTGTCCGGAAGAACTTGCCACCTCAAAATCCCGCTACCAATATGGTCAAGCTTGACCGTTCCGCCGTCCCCCTCAAAAGTGGCAAGGGGATTTACCCCAGACTGAGAGTCGGCATCGCCCTCCTTAGCAGTTATCAGCAGGCTGCCCGTATAAGACTGCTGAGGCTCACCTTCAGGACAGGCAGCCTCGGCCCAAGAAGGGCCACTCAGGCAGAACAGTCCGAGCAGCATCAATACCAACAAAAGAAAACCCTTAGTTCTTTTCATCTCTATCCCCAATGTCTCTCGACATTTGTATATCGTGACTATTTTAGATCTATATGGCCAATTCGAGCCCTCGCCATGGCATTTGTTGCACTGGGTTTCTTTTCATTAATTTTTCACTTTGGTAAATCCCCGCCCCTAAGCATTAAACCCGAAGTCCACCGAGTGGGCCGCTGTTGACGTGGCGATGCTTGGATTGGCGCGCACGCACTCAAAATCGGCAACAAAAAAGCCGCCCGAAGGCGGCTATCTTGAGCAATGGAGCCAGCGACCGGGCTCGAACCGGTGACCCCCGCTTTACGAGAGCGGTGCTCTACCAACTGAGCTACGCTGGCGGCCATGTGGTGACGCAAGTGAGGCGTCAACGGCTGTCTATGATACGGGACATCGCACATCCGCGCAAGTGTTCTGACGGCTTTTCTCACTTTAAATGCACTAATATTGGAGACGCGATGTCTTGCTCTTACGGGTCTCAAACAGAATGGGGCAGCGATGGCTCAACCCAAGATTCTTCTCACACGCATCGACGACCGTTTCATTTACGGGCAAGACGTTGTGCTGTGGAATGAGGCGGTTGGTTCCAACCTCGTCCTAATCGTTAACGACGAGATTGCGGCGGATTCGCGCAAGTGGGCGCCTATGAGGGTCGCGGCGCCAGAAGGCGTGTGGATGCGGTTTTTCTCGGTGCAAAGGACCATCGACATCATTCATACCGCAACGCCGCGTCAATGGATTCTGATCATGGTGGCCTCACCCGCCGATGCGCTCGCGCTGGTTAAGGGTGGTGTGCCGATCACCAAGATCAGCATCGGTCACATGCAAGCAGGGGAAGGCAAGCGCCCCATAACGCCTGCAGTTGCCGTAGACGACGCAGACCTCGCTGCCTTCAAAGAGCTGCAAGCACTCGGTATAGAGCTAGAAATCCGCTATCTCCCCAGCTCCAATCCCGACCCCATCGGCAATCTGTTCAACTGATCCTTGGGGACGGAGGAAAACGGATCATTTTGCCCTTGCGAGGGACGCGTGCGATGCCGCCTGTCAAAAACTATGCCCATTTACTACGTTTGATCGGCTATCGCCGAGCATGTTGAATTTGAGAAAAACAAAACCGCAGGTAGACGGCTCGCGAATTAAACAAAAACTGGCGCATGGTCGAGCATTTCGGGCTAAACGTAGTAAATGGACATAGTTTTGATATGTCACCCATACAGTCACAGCGAAAATGAGCCCAAAAGATGAAAAAGCGCCCGTCGGCGGTGGTGCCGGCGGGCGCTGCTGTGCGATATGTCGCGTTGTGGGCTTAATGCCTCATAAAGTGGTACTCGATCACATTGCTGTAGGGGTGTCCCGGGCCCACGATGCCCTGCGGGAACAGCGGCTGGTGCGGCGTGTCGGGGTACATCTCGGCCTCGAGGGCAAAGCCGGCGCCCCAGCCATAGTTGGCATCGTCCTTGGCGTGCTCGTCGCCCAGCCAGTTGCCGGTGTAGAGCTGCACGCCCGGGGCAGTGGTGTAGTAGTCCATCTCACGACCGGTCCACATCTCCTCGACGTGCATCGCGCGGCGCAGGTTGCGGCCGTACTGATAGCCATCGATGCACAGGCAGTGATCGTAGCCACGGGCCTGCTTGATCTGCGGGTCGTCGGCCTCCATGCCGGGTGCGACGGGGCGAAGCTCGCGAAAGTCAAACGGTGTTCCCTCGACCGGAGCGATCTCGCCGGTGGGGATGTTCTGCTCGTTAATGGGCAGGTAGTGAGCAGCATTAGCAACAAAGAAGTGCTCGCAGTCCATGCCGGCGTTATGGCCGGCAAGGTTAAAGTACGTGTGGTTGGTCATGGACACGTACGTGGCGCAGTCGCTCTCGCAGCTATACTCGATACGAAAGGCGCCGGTGCGCGTCACGGTAAACACGGCCGTAAAGGTGCGGTTGCCGGGAAGACCCAGCTCGCCATCCTTAAGCGAGGTGGTCATGCGCACTGCGTTATGGACCTCGTCGAGCTCAACATCCCACACGCGTTTATGCAGGCCGTGCTCAAGATCGCTGTGCAGGTTGTTGGCGCCCTCGTTGGCGGACATATGCCAGTCCGTGCCGTTGATGGTGATCGTGGCGCTCGCGGTGCGGTTTGCCACGGGTCCGATGGTCGAGCCAAAGCAGGCAGGGTTGTCAAAGTAATCCTCGAGCTTATCGAAGCCCAGCACCACATCGCGCACGTTGCCGGGAATGTCGGGCACATCGATGCCCAACACGGTGGCGCCATAGTCCATAATGCGAACGCAGATCTCGGGCCCGTTGAGGGTGTAGCGATGAACGGGGGTACCGCACGGCGCGGTGCCGAAAAGCTCGGAAGTGATCATTTGGTTCCTAACATCGAGGTATTTCCGACAAACTGTAGCGCGAACAGGCGAGATTATCACTACACCCCACTAAAGCTGGGGGTATTTTTCTCAAAAAAGTGATGATTGGAGCTGTGCGGGCGTTCATTTTTGACGCGTACGAGTCTGATACAATTTGTTCGTTACTGTTTGAATGATATGCGCGCAAAGAACGGCGAGGATTCATCGTGATTAAGGCAGAGCGACAGGATAAGGTTCGTCAGCTGCTCGAGGAGCAGGGCACGGTCTCGGTCAAAGAGATTTCGGATGCGTTGGGCGTTTCGGACATGACGATTCGCCGCGACCTCGAAGAACTTGCGAGCCTAGGCGAGATCGAGCGCGTGCACGGCGGAGCCCGCAGTGCACAGGGCCGTCCGCACGCTATGTTGCGCCATGAGTATTCGCACAGCGAAAAGCGCACTAAGCATGCCGAGGAAAAGCTGCAGATTGCGCGCCGTGCTGTGGAGCTTATCGAGGAGGGCTCGACCATCTTTTTGGGCACGGGCACCACGGTTGAGCAGATGGCCTCGATGCTGCCGACGTTTCGCCTGCGCATTGTGACCAATTCGCTTTCGGTGTTTAACCTGCTCGAGGCGCGCGAAGACTGCGAGCTGTGCCTCGTGGGCGGTATGTACCGTCGCCGCACCGCCGCTTTTGTGGGACCAACGGCCGAGGATACCCTGCGCGCGCTGGGCATCGATGCGGCGTTTATCGGCGCCAACGGCATCTTGGACGGTGACGTGTCTACGTCCAACATGGACGAGGGCCGTATCCAGCAGCTCGCTTTTAGCAAGGCAGACTCGCGCTATCTGATCGCCGACTCCAGCAAGATCGGCAAGCGCGATTTCTATACCTTCTGTCGCCTGGACAATTTAGACGCCGTGGTGTGCGAGCCAGGTATCGCCGCCGAGGACCGCGCCGCCATCGAGGAACACACGCAGGTCATCTGCTAGCTCGTGCTGCCGGGCTAGACCAGGCGGGCGTAGTCCTGTGACTGGTGAAAGACATGGGCGATATAGATCGTATCGCGCTCACACTTGTAAAGACACACGTAGTTGTTGACGGGAAACGATCGATAATTGCGTGCCGCCAGCTCTCGTATATGGGAGAGAGGCCGTAGGAGCGGCTGCTCGCGAAGCAGATCAAGCTGATATTCAAACTCAGCAACAAAATTGCCTGCTGCACGTGGATTCATGAGGATTTGAGCAAGGTATCCGACAATACTCTCGTATTCGTATCGTGCGCTTTTGAGTATTACGACGTTATAGGTCATATTTGTCTCGTATCGAGGTCGCGAAGGAGTCGTAGTCGCTGTAGTCGCCTTGCGATATCTCGTCTTCTGCCAGCATCATGCGAGACAGCAGCTTGGCTTTGGCGATTTCGTCTTGCATGAGGCGATACTGGTCGCTGCTGATGCAGTGCATGGCCTCGTAGCCGTTCTTGGTTACGGTGACGTCGCGCTCGGACTCAACAAGCGCGGTAAATGCAGCGGTGTCCTTCATGTCTCGGACAGGCACACAGGTGGGCATAGGTACCTCCTTTGCGTTGGGACATAATTGTACCACACCGTATCGAATAATCGGCGTCGCCGAATTGTCTCGGTCTGTAACAGCTGGGACCGAAAACCCGGCTCGATGTTACAGATTGAGACAAACGTGCGGCGCGGGCCGCTCAAAAGCAAAAAAGGCAGATACGACCAAGGATGTGGGGCATCCACCGGGAAGGTCGTATCCGCCACACGGAAAGAGGCGCATGGACGCAGCGCCCATGCAATCGGGATTGGTAAGGTGCTCAATCGCGCGCGATAGTCGCGGCGGCCGGTGGAGCAGGCTTGCAAGCAGGGGCAAGTGACACGCTCAACACGATTCTAAAAACAAAAAGGCCAGGATGCAGTTCATCCGGTGGTGTGTTCATCGCCTTCGTTGCCAGATTGCTCTGCACGCTGGCGCGTTGCGACGAGTTATGAGCCCATATCATGCTGAGAAGGCAAAGCCCAAGAACAAAAGTATCCCCGTCGGACCTAAGTTCCGACGGGGGCTACGGTGCGCTATCGCGCTGAATGGGTGTGATTACAATTGAGTGGCACAGGTACCCTCAACCATAGCGGGAACAGCGGCAACGCCCTGCTCGACCATGCAGTTTACATCGATATCGGTGTAGAACGCGATGTGGTTGGTGAGCAGCACGTTGGGGAACTGGCGTAGGTAAGCCATCTTGCGGTTGGCAAGAATGTCGTGCATACGGTTCTCATGGTAGATGCCCACTTCGTCCTCGAAGACGTCCATAGCAAGCGCACCGATCTTTTCGGACTCAATCGCCTCGATGACGGCATCGGTGTCGATGAGCTCACCGCGCGAGACGTTGACGATGGTCACATCTTCGCGCATCTTGGCGATGGCATCGGCATTGATGATGGCGCGGGTGGAGTCCATGAGGGGCACGTGCAGGGTGATGACGTCGGAGTTGGCAACGAGCGTATCCATGTCAACGTACTCGAGGCTGTCGCGGTTTGCCAGCTCGGCATTGGGGTAGGGATCGTAGGCCAAGATCTTGCAGCCAAAGCCGGAGAGGTTGTCGATGACGGTGCGACCAATGCGGCCGGTGCCAACCACGCCCACGGTCAGCGTGCGCAGTTCGCGGCCCAGCAGCCCGTCCAGGGAGTAGTCATTCACCTGCTGGCGCCAAATGGCGGCCTTGCAGCGGCGCAAGGCCATCAGGATGAGCATAACGGTGAACTCGGCAACGCCGTAGGGCGGATAGGCGGTGTTGCACACCTTGATGCCCAGCTCCTGGGCGCGCTTGACGTCCACGTGGTTGAAGCCGACGCAGCGGATAGCGATGTAACGAACGCCCAGCTCGTGCGCGCGCTCCACCAAAGCGGCGGACATCACGGATTTGTTGTTGATGATGATTCCCTCGCAGCCTGCAACGGAGTCAATGTTAGCTTCGGAGAGGATTTGAGTGTCAAAGGAGATGGAGTAGCCTGCTGGAAGATTGGCGGCAGCGCGCATGTAGGCGGCAACCTCGTCGTCGCGCAATTCGAACAGTCTGATGTTCATAGCGTTCCTTTTCTATGTCGGCGTATGATACGTCGCGGCCGGTGCCCATGTGGCCCGTCCGCCGCGCTCGGGGATACCGTTCCCGTGGCGCATTCATCGTCGTTACGATAATAGGCGGTTTTTTCGTGCTGCAACATCGCATAACCAGCACTTCCACGATTGCTATTTCACCTACGCGGTGAAAGATTTGAATGTGCGTGAAATTGGCAGGTCCTATGACGGAAGGTATAGTTATCTGAGACGATGATAGGAGGGTGCCGTGAGTTCCGATCGAAGCAGGGAAATTGTTCGTATTCTCGAAAGCGGGGCGTCCTGGACCACGGCGTCTCAGATCGCTTCGCAGGTTGGATGCTCTTCCCGTACTGTCAAAAGCGACATCACCGCGCTGAATCGCACCCATGAGGGCATGATTGGTGCCAGCTCGAAGGGCTATCGTATCGAGGATGCCACAGCAGCGGCGCAGCTGCTGTCGCAGCAGGCGAACGAGGTGCCGCAGACGGCCGAGGCGCGCAAGCGTTATATTCTGTTTGAACTGCTGATGCGCCACCGCAAGGTGCGCGCGGCTGATTTGGCGGAAAGCCTCTATATCTCGCTTGCGACGCTCGATAATGAGCTGGTTGCCATCAAACGAGAGTTGTCCGGGTACGGCCTGGTGCTGCGTTCGCGCGCGGGCTCGCTGTATATCGAGGGCAGTGCATCGGGTGAGAAGAAGATGGTCAACCAGCTGATCTTTGACGAGACGAAGGACTATTTCAGCCAAATCGACCTTATCAATCGCTATTTCCCCAAGCTCGACCTCGCGCAGTTGCAGGAGCGCATCGACGCATGCCTGAAGCGCCGCGGGTTCTACATCAACGGCTATGCGCTCTCGAGCCTCATCATACATATTGCCATCTTCGTGGAGCGCACAAGCAATGGGTTCGAGTCGGTACCGACGACGGTCAAGGCGGCTCAGCCCGCCGGTAACGAGGCGCGCGAGGGTCTTGACGAGGTGGCGGGTGAGGTTTGTGCGGCTATCGAGGACCTTTTCTCTGTGCTCGTGTCCGATGCCGATCGCGATGCCGTCCGCTTGATGCTGGGTGCAAACTTGATTCATGCGAATCGTTTTGAACCAAGTGACCCGGAGCACCGGCATGCGCGCGAGCTGTTGGGTGCGATTGTGGAGCGCGTGCACGATCAATTCGGGCTTAATTTGAGTGATGGCGAGTTTGAGCTTCGTTTCTCTCTGCATCTGGCCAATATGCTATCCCGCGTGCGCTGCGGGATGCTGTTGCGTAACCCGCAGCTCGAGGCCATCAAGAGCAGTCAACCGTTTATTTACGATGTTGCGGTGTTTGTCGCCGATGTCATCGCTGCGGAGACCGGCGTTTCTGTCAACGAAGACGAAATCGCCTACATCGCGCTCCACGTGGGGTGCTTGGTGGAGGGGCAGCGCGCCAATGCCGATAAACTGCATGCGCTGGTGGTGTGCACACGTCACAACGCCTACGAGACTCATATCGACAGTTTCCTCGATGCCCTTGATGCTTGTGTGGTGGTTGAGGGTATCGTGCCTGCCATCGACGCGGCGGGTGACATCTCGCGCGTTGACCTCGTGATTTCAACCGTGCCGCTGTCGGGGTATTGCCCGGTACCGGTGGTTAATGTCTCTCCGTTCTTTAGCAAGCAAGATATTTCGCTGATGCGTGAGCGTGTCGAAGCGCTGCTTAAGGCGCGCCTGCGGACAAACCTTGAGTGCAGCATGCGCACCTTCTTCACCGAGGATTTCTTTGCGATCGAGCCCGAGGTTGACGATTGGCGCGATGCGATTTGCAAGATGAGTGCGCCGCTGATCGAGGGTGGCTACGCGTTTGAGAATTTTACTGAGCGCCTACTGGAGCGTGAGGACATCAGCTCCAGTGCATACTGTGACATCGCGATGCCACACCCGCTCGATATGGACGCCAAGCGCACTGCCGTCTCGGTCGCTCTGTTCCCGCGCGGCCTTGCGTGGAACAACGCGACGGTGCATGCGGTGATCATGCTGTCGATTACCCGTGATGACCGGGCGTTTTTTGGCGAGCTGTTCAATTACATCTCGGGTGTGCTACTCAAGCCCGGTGCTGTGCGCGCCATCTCCCATGCAAAAAGCTACCAGGAGTTCTTGGACGCCCTGTTGCGTTGTGCGTAGGGTTTGCGTACAAGCGGGGGTGGCTACGTCAAAAAGGCCCTCTGTCGGGTGGTCGCCTTCTCGCTTGTCGCTTCGCGACATTTCAACTCATAAATAACAACGCCCGCTCGAGCACATACTCGGGCGGGCGTTGCATGAAAGGAGGGCCTTTGATACGCGGGCGAGGTCTACTTGATGAGCTGGTGGGTAGCCATGCGATCCATGGCCTCGATGACCAGCTTGCGAGGCATGCCCAGGTTCAAGCGCACGAAGTCGGCGCCGTTCGCGACATAGAAGGTGCCATCGCCCACGATGACGCCCGCCTTCGCTGCCATGTGGTTGCAGATTTCGGTTGCCGTGGCGCCCGTGCCAGCGATGTTCACCCACGGTAGGTAGGATGCATCCATACGCATGAGCTCCCAACCCTTCATCTTCTCCTCGATGAAGGCGGCGGTCTGTGCATAAGACTCGCGCAGATAGTCGGTGATCTGGTCCAGCCACTCCTCGGACTCATCGTAAGCGGCGATGATGGCGGCGCAGCCAAACGTGTTGGGAGAGGTAATAGAGTTCATCTCCAGGCGATGGCGGAAGATAGTGCGGATGCGCTCGCTGGGGATCATAGAGTAGGAAGTCTTGAGGCCGCCCAGATTAAAGCCCTTGTTGGGCGAGGTGAGTACGATAAGGTTGTCCAGATAACGCTCGGGCAGCTGCAGGGCCGAGATGAACGAGCCGGCCATGATGTGCTCGCAGTGAACCTCATCGACCACCAGTAAGCAGTTGTACTTGTGGCAGATCTCGGCGACGCGGGTGATTTCATCGAGCGTCCAGATGCGACCACCGGGGTTGTGCGGCGAGCAGAACAGGTGCACGCGTGGACGGAAACGATCCATCTGTTCCTCGAGCAGGTCGAAGTCGATGCGATAGGTGCGATCGCGATAGATGAGCGGGTTTTCGATTACGCGGAACCCGTTGTTGTGCGCCGCGTAGCCAAAGGGGTCGTAGACCGGCGTGTTGAGGATGACGCAGTCGTTGGGCTGGCAGAATGCCTGATACAGGTAGTGGATGGTCGGGACGGTTCCATAGGCGAGTGTGATCCACTCGCGCTTGACCTCGTTGTTATGGCGGCGGCGCTGCCAGTTGATGACGGCGTTGTAAAAGCCGTCGTGCGCATAGCCATAGCCGTATGCTCCGTTTTGGGCTACCTCGGCCAGACGCGTGCAGATTGCGGGGGCGGCGGCAAAGTCCATGTCGGCGATCCACATGGGAATGTAGTCATCCCCAGCCTTAGGGAATTTCTGCTTGATGATGGCGGGGTCCCACTTGCGAGCGTGATCGAGCGAGCGGTCAGCCATGGAATCGAAGTCGTAAACCGGCATAAGGTATCCTCCTCGGCGATATAGGCGCGACCCGCGGATGTGGGTCGCACACCGCCGGCGTGGTTCGCATCAGCGGCGTATGTTGCAGATAAGTATGACAAAGATGCATATGGAGCCCCATCCCCAGTAATTGCACGGCCGTGGTGAAAGGGGAGGGGCTTTCACCGTTTCACCGCTACGGTGAAAGCCCGGATACATCATTTGCGGCGCGCTGTCGATACACTCGCATACAGACGCCGCCACTACGGGCGCCGCCATACGACCACAAGGGGGGTTACCTATGAACAAGGAGCTTATGTTCGCCTTGAGCAACGCCGACGCTGTCGCTTGCCGCGAGGGCGAGGTCCGCTCCATCATGCATGCCGAGCTTGACGATATCGCCGACGCCGTCGAGTACGACAAACTCGGTTCGATCATGTTTAAGAGCGCGGGTACCGAGGAGAATCCGGTCCGCATTCTGTTCACCGGCCACATGGACGAGGCCGGCTTTATGGTTCGCTATATTTCCGATATCGGCATGGTTCATGTGATCGGCGTGGGCGGCCCGCGTAAGAACAGCGTCGAGAGCCAGATTGTGCGCATCAAGACGCGTAGCGGCGAGAAAGTTCGCGGCGTGTTGTTTGCCAAGCGCGATACCGACGGCACTCCGACCGATATGTACATCGACTTTGGCTGCGAGACGGCTGAAGAAGTCCGTGAGCTGGGCATTGAGATTGGCGACTGGGGAACCTTTGCGGCCGAGTGCGAGCTCAAGCCCGTGAGTGACATTCTGCTGGGCAAGGCGTTCGACGACCGCGCCGGTGTGTATGTGGTGACCGAGGCCATGAAGCGCCTGGCCAACACCCCGCACGCAGCCGAGCTGTGGTTCGCCGGTTCCTCTTCCGAGGAGGTTGGCTGCCGTGGTGCTCAGACGGCTGCGGCGCACCTGGATGCCGATATCGTCATCCCAGTGGACATCGCTAATCCGCCCGAGTTCGATCGCGGTTGGAATAACAGCCGCAAGAACGGCCACGGTCCCATGATCGTGCACTACGACCGCATGCATGTCCCCAACGAGAAGCTGCTGCACTTCATCGTGGACACCGCCGAGAAGAACAACATCCCCTTCCAGCGTGACCTGTTCAAGGGCGGCGGCACCGATGCCGGCACCGCTCATCTAGTGGGAGACGGCAAGCTGGCAACGGTGATCGGCGTGCCGTTGCGCTACTGCCACGGTTCGTGGTCTGTCATGCGTGGTGCCGATTTGGACGCGGCAGTCGATCTGGTATGCGCGCTGGCAACCTCGATCGATCGCGTCACCTATGAGGAGCTTAAGAGCTTCGAGTAGCGCTTCGGCAGTCAACGGTTTCAATCGGGCGCGCCGTCAAAGCGGTGACGTGCCCGCCGAGCAGAAAGGGATTATCCCGGTGGAAAACAACGAACAGCAAATCATGACCATCATCGGCTCTGCCGGCGCCAGCAAGGGCAAGGCGTTCGCCGCGCTCGCTTGCGTGCGTGAGCGCGACTACGAGGGCGCCCGTGCGCTGCTTGCCGAAGCCAAGGAGGCCGATCTGGCCGCCCATGCCGCCCAGACCGAGGTGATTACCCAGGCCCTGTCCGGCGCGGAGAACGCCGCCGCTGCGAGCCTGCTTATGGTCCATGCCCAGGATCACTACATGACCTCTCAGCTCGCCCGTGACCTCATCGAGGAGATCGTCAAGATCTTCGAGGAGCGCGACGCCGAGGCCAAGCAGGCGTAAGAAACACGTCTGCGAAGGAGCGATGCGCGCTACGAGCGCTGCGGTCCGTTCCTTCTCCAACAGTATTCAATTGCCGTTAGAAAGGGATAAACAATGGCAAAGATGAACATCGTTTTGTGCTGTGCCGGTGGTTTCTCCACCACCATGCTGATGGATCGCATCAAGCAGACGATCCACAACAGCCAGAAGCTCAACGACGATGACTTTGAGCTCAAGGCCATCGCTGCCGACCTGCTGGACCAGGAGGTCGACCACATGGACGCGTTGATTATGGGTCCTCAGATCGCCCATAAGCTCGAGTCCATCAAGCCCCTGATTGAGCCTCGTCACATCCCATACGTGATCGTCGATCAGGAGACCTACGGCAAGATGGACGGTGCTACCGTGTTTAAGCAGCTGCTCATCGCCAAGAAGAAGGCTGACATGGCCCGCGAGGCCGCCGAGGCAAACCAGTAAGCCCCTGTTTGATATTTCCTGAAGTGGAGGATGCGACGTATGTCGGAAGCTGTAGAGAAAAAGCAGAGTGCCTTTGATAAATTCGAAAACCTGCTGAACACCTATCTTGGCCCTGTTGCCGAGAAGATGGACAAGCAACGTCACCTGTCCGCAGTTAAGAAGGCCATGATCGCCATGACCCCGCTGCTACTGATTGGTTCGTTCTGCCTGATCCCGGCCGCCATTCCCAACATGATTGGCGAGACCAACCCCATCTCCGTTTGGATTCTGAACAACACCCAGTACTTCGATTTGGCCTATAACGTTTCCATGGGCCTGATGTCGGTCTTCGTTTCCGTCGTTACCGCCTACCACCTGGCCAAGTCCTATGAGCTGGACGCTCCCGGCTCCATGTCCATGGCCCTCGTTGCCTTCCTGTTGCTCGGCATGGAAATGGACGAGGCCGGCGGCATCGCGCTGCGTGGCATGGGTTCCAAGGGTCTGTTTGTTGCCATGGTCGCTTCGCTACTCGCGGTCGAGGTGTACCGTTGGTGCAAGAAGCGTCACTTCACCATCAAGATGCCTGATACCGTGCCCGACTTCATCTCGAGCTCCTTCGAGATCATCCCGGTCACCGCTATCGTCATCGGCCTGTTCTTGGGTATCCGTGTTCTGTGTCAGGGCGTTTTCGGCATCATGCCCAACGAGATCTTCTCGATCATCCTGGCCCCGCTCGTCGGTTCGATGGACAGCCCGCTCGCGGTTACCTTCTACCACATCCTGCGCTGCTTCATCTTCTTCTTCGGCATTCACCCCTCCGTTCTGTCGCCGATTGTTCAGCCGATTTCCACGCAGTTCCTGGCTGAGAACATCGCTGCGGTTCAGGCCGGTGGTGTCGCTACCCACATCTTCACCCCTGGCCCCATGTCCGCATTTGGCGGTTTCACCGGCCTGGGTGTGACCATGGGCGTTGTTATCTGGTTCATGTTCTCCAAGTCCAAGGTCCAGCGCGAGATCGGCCGCATCGCTTTCATCCCGTCGCTGTTCGGCGTAAACGAGCCGATTCTGTTCGGTGCTCCGATTGTTCTGAATCCGATTTTCTTTATCCCGTTCGTTATCTTCGGCGGCATCCTGTCCTCCATCCCGTTCTGGTTCATGAGCTGGGGCTGGGTACCCTGCTCTACCTTCACGCCTCCTTACGTCGGTGTGTTCCTGGAAGGCTTCCTGACCAACATGTCTTGGACCTCGATTGCGGCCAACGTGGTTCAGCTGGTCCTCGCACTGATCGTGTACTACCCCTTCTGCAAGGTTGCCGAGAAGCGTGCATTGGCTGAAGAGGCTCGTATGGCTGCCGAGAAACATTCCGAGATCTCTGCTGAGGACGAGGCTCTGCTCGAGGATCTTGACCTCGACTTCTAATCAAGTGGAATAGCAGGCGCCTGCGCCTGCTAATTTTGAAAGTATGAAAGCCCGGCGATGGGGGAGACTTCATTGTCGGGCTCCTTTGAAAGGCGCTACGTTCGATGAATGCACATGTGGATAATATCCGTACCTTCTTGGACGAGCACGAGCTCGACGCATTGCTGATCAAGAGTAAAACCATGAAGCGCTACCTGGGCACGTTGACCGGTAGCGGTTGCAAGGTGCTCATCACGCGTGACCGCGGTTTTCTCATCATGGACGGCCGCTATGTGAACGAGGCCCAGGGTCGCGAGTTCGATCTGGAGTTCCGTGTTCACGAGCAGGGGAAGAGCTATTTGGTCGAGCTCGAGCGTGCGCTCAAGGAGTGCGGCTGTGCCACGGTGGGCATCGAGGAGTCCGAAATCTCAATCTCGGAGTATCGCAACTTGGAGGGCTTGGGCTTTGGCACTACGCTGCTGGGCAGCGAGATGGCGCTGATGCGCCTGCGCAAGGACGAGGCTGAGATTGCTGCGGTCCAGCATGCGGTCGATGTTGCCGATGACGTGTACGCCAAGGTGATCGAGCAGTTGCACGTGGATATGACTGAATTTGAAATCTCCGCACTCGTGCACTATTACTCGATTGCCGCCGGTGCCGAGGCAATGTCGTTCGATACCATCGTTGCCACCGGCGAGCGCAGCGCCATGCCTCATGGCCGTCCTACCGACCGTCGAGTCCAAGCACATGAGCCGATCCTGATTGACTTCGGTGTGCAGATCAACGGTTATCAGTCAGATATGACGCGCGTGTGCTTCCTGGGCGCCCCGACCGACCGGATGGCTCATGTGTACGAGACCGTTTTGAATGCTCATCTTGCAGGCATCGATACCATTCGTTGCGGTGTGGTGGCGCGCGATGTGGATGCGGCCGCACGTCGTGTAATCAACGAAGCGGGTTACGGTGAGTATTTCACCCATGGTCTTGGTCATGGTATCGGCATGGGTGGCGACTTGCCGCTGCTAAACCCCTCTGGTGAGATTGTGCTCGACAACGGAATGATCATGTCCTGCGAGCCGGGCGTATATATTCCTGGAGTCGGAGGCGTGCGCATTGAAGACGACGTCTTGTTGAAAGACGGCGTTGCATGCCCGCTTAACCATACTGATAAGCAGCTGCGCATTCTGAATGTGAGGTAGCGCATGGCTAAAAAGCGCAAGGAACGGCCGCGTGCGGCGACCGCGGAGCAGATGCCTTCTCCTGCGGCGAGCACTGTGAGCAAGATTCACAAGGAATCGAAGGCTAATGCATCCTCGATTCTGCCGGCGCCCCCGCTGTCGCGTTTGTACGCGTACGTTATCGACTGGATTTTGGGTGGTATTGTCTCTGGCTTGCCAGCCGTGTTGGTTTATCTTGCGCTGACCCACAAGAACGCGATGCTCCCCGACTTGTACGTGTTTGAGGCAATGGGGTATCCCTGGAGCGTCGGTATCGTGGTCGGACTATCGTGCGTGCTCGCCGCTATCGCATACTTTGTGCTGATTCCGTTGCTGGCGTGGCCGGGGCAAACGCCGGGCAAGCGCATCGCGCATGTTCGTGTCGCAACGCTTGATGGCGGCTTGCCTTCCGTCGGACGCTTGATTTGGCGTCAGGTTATCGTTGGCTTTTTGCTCGAAGGCAGCGGGTATGTGGTGTCCCGATATATTCGCGAGACAATGGTGCTTGTCACCCGCGTTGACGTGAATTATTACTGGGAAATCGCGGGCATGATTATTACAGCGGTGTCTCTGCTCATGTTCCTGATCGTCCCCGCGCGCCGGTGCGTTCACGATTGCCTGGCTGGCACGCGCGTGGTTCCCACTGAGGGGCATCCGCTGTATCAGGACTAGTCACCTGTGAATTTGCCGCGGCGACGTTGTCCGCGGCCTACTTGTTGTATGCATGCGTAATGTCCGGCATGCTTCTACCTTGCCTAACGCGCGCGTTGGGCTAAATGAATTGGTCGGTCTACGACGAAGGAGTTAGAAATGTATAGCAAGAACGTTATGGTCGTTAACCCCACTGGTCTGCATGCTCGCCCTGCAGCGACGCTGGCGACCGAGGCTGCTAAGTTTGCCTCGAAGATTGAGGTTCGCAACGCCTCCAAGGATGGTGACTTCAAGGACGCTAAGTCCATGATTGCCATCATGACCTTGGGTATCACCCAGAACGATGAGGTCGAGTTGCGTGCCGAGGGCGACGACGAGGTTGCCGCCGTTGACGCGTTGGTCGCTCTTATTGAGGGCGGTTTCGGCGAGTAGCGCACTCTTGATGCGGACGGGTGCGCGTTCTTGCGCGCCGTCGATTTTGGCAAGAACGCCAATGCAGATGCCCTTCTCCGAGCAATCGGGGAGGGGCATTTTATTGTGAGTTTGAGTGGCACGTCCGCCGAGGTTCCTGATAGTTCGCGCTATCTTATCGCCGACTCCAGCAAAATCGGCAAGCGTGACTTCTGCACGTTCTGCCGCCTGGACAATTTGGACGCCGTGGTGTGTGAGCCGGATATTGACGATGAGGATCGCGCCGCCATCGAGGAGCATACGCAGGTTATCTGCTAGCGAGTGCTGCGGGAGATACTTTTGCCCCTGCCATTGCGGAGTATTTACATCATCACGACGCATAATAGGTGCGCGTGCAGATTGCAGGTTCCCCTGTGCGATGAGTTGCAGCTGTTTTACGGTGAGGCATAGCATCCGTTATGCGTAAAGCTCGGTATTACTGTATGTCTCAACCATTGCAATGGTCGGTATTTTTGTAGCTATAAGCTCATTTAAAGCTCGGTATTTTTGTATTATTAGATATATCTGAAGGTCGGTATTTTTGTAAACTAGCACGTAAATTATGCTGAGGTGAGATTATGTTTAAACGGAAGGCATATGATCGTCTGCAGGAGTGGAAAGAACGCTCGCAAGGGCGCACTGCGGTGCTTATTGAGGGTGCAAGACGCGTTGGCAAAACGACGCTCGTCAAGTGCTTCGCGCAAAATGAATACAAGGATTATCTGTACATTGACTTTTCGGCTGCTAGCAAAGCCACGCTCGATATATTTCTGAACCATCGTGAAGATGTCGATCTTTTTTTACGCATGCTTCAGCTGCAGTATGGTAAGGCCCTCGAACCGAGAGAGTCGCTGGTCATTTTTGATGAAGTGCAGCGGTTTCCCATCGCGCGCGAATACATAAAGCATCTTGTAGAAGACGGCAGATTTGATTACATCGAGACAGGCTCTCTTGTCTCCATCAAAAAGAATGTCGATAGCATTGTCATACCGTCAGAGGAAGAAAGAATCCCTCTCGAGCCCCTCGATTTTGAGGAGTATCTTTGGGCGACCGGAAAAGATCTTTATGCAGAAGAGATCCGTAAAGCGCGCGAATCTCGGACCGCGCTTCCGGACGGCGTTCATGCGACGTGCATGAGATTATTTGATGAGTATATGCTTGTCGGTGGTATGCCTCAGTCGGTCGACTCCTTTGTGGCAGAGAATGATTTTAGAGGATGCGACAGGGTTAAACGGCAGATTATCGCACTGTACAGGGAGGACATTGCCAAGTTTGGAGGTTCGGACGCTAGACGTGCGCGGGCGGTTTATGACGATATTCCGGGTCAATTATCTGCGGCAAATAAACGGTTCAAATTTGACAGCTTGGAGAAGGGGTCCCGTTTTGAAACATATGAGTCGGCGTTAATCTGGCTTGAGGATGCGCGACTGATTAACCGTTGCTATTTATGCAGTGATCCGAGCGTGGGTTACCGACTGCACGAGGACGCGTCTTCGCTTAAATGCTATATGGCGGACACGGGACTGCTCGTGAGCTTGGCGTTTGATGATGGTCCGGACCTTATGGATGTCCATAGAGATATTCAGTTTGGAAGAATTTCGATTAATAAAGGAATGTTGATCGAGAATATCGTGGCACAGCAGCTCAAGAGTCTGGGGCATTCGCTTTTTTATTACAGCTGGCAGGAGCCTTCCAAAACGGAGGGGAGTCGTCCCAGAACGCGTGAGATTGATTTTCTTGTTTCGCGCGGCTTTGAAGATGCGGCTAGAAAACCGCGGGTCACTCCTGTTGAAGTTAAATCTTCCAAATCGTATTCAACAATCTCACTTGACGATTTCGGCAGAAGATTTGAACGACGAGTCGGAGAGGAGATAGTTCTTCACCCAAAACAGCTCAGGGCTGAAGGGCATAGGATATATCTACCTCTGTATATGACGATCTTTATCTGATCGGTGGAATGCGGCCAAAAAGGGGGCATGCGGCTGAGATTGTCAGCCCGGTCTATTTTATTTGTCTCGATCTGTAACAGCTAGACGTCCAAAACCGGGTTAAGTGTTACAGATTTAGATATTTCGGCCTGGCCTCCACGTTTGTCTCAATCTGTAACAGGTGGGACCGAAAAACTCGGCTAAATATTACAGATCGAGACAAACGGCTCCCGGTCCGCCCAAACACAAAGGCCGGGGGCGGCGCGCCGTGTGACGTGCCGCCCCCGGCTGAGAAATGGGGACAAGTTATGTGAGCAGGGCAATTACGCCAACTGCAAGCCACTAGTCCAGACGACGGGTCTGCGCCACGTGCTTGTACCAGTAGGCGCTTGCCTTGGGCGTGCGCTTCTGGGTTTCAAAGTCTACGTAGAAGAAGCCGTAGCGCTTGTTGTAGCCATTGGTCCAGGAGAACTGATCCTGCAGGCTCCACAGGAAGTAGCCGCCCACGTTGACGCCCACCTCCATGGCCTTAAGCAACCAGCGCAGGTGCTGCTCGATGTAGTCGATGCGCGGCTGGTCATCCACAAAACCGTCCTTGTAGGGGTCCTTGTAGCCCATGCCGTTCTCGGTGATGAAGATCTGCTTGTAGTTGGGGTAGCGCTGCTTAATGTAGACGAGCAGATCGAACAGACCCTCGGGATAGATGATCCAGTCCCAGTCGGTGGTGGGGATGCCGGGTTTGTTCACATGCTCGCCAATGCCCTTGACGCGCCAGCGGCCGGTGCCCTTCTCGCCCGTACCGTTGTGGTGCAGGTCGTTCTCGCCATCGTAAGCCTTCAAAAAACGGCACTGGTAGTTGTTAACGCCCAGGTAGTCGTTGTAGAGCGCAGCCTCGCGCATGATTTCCAGATCCTCGTCCAGGATCTCGATGGTGCCGCCCGAGATGGCGGCCAGGCGGTTGGCGCACTCGAGGGTGTCGGGCGCGTAGTCGCCGCGGAAGGTGGCGTCGAGCAGGAACTGGTTTTGCAGCACGTGCTCGTTGTTGGCGGCCTTGATGTCGGCGGGGTCGTTCTCGTTGAGGGGGTACTTAAACTCCAGCGACTGGATGACGCCGATCTTGCCCTTAAAGCCGCCGTTGTGGAAGGCCAGCACAGCCTTGGCGTGGGCGAGCATCATGTTGTGCTCGCACTGAAAGGCCTCGGCAAGATGCGCTTTGACGCCACCGGGGAAGGTGCCCTCGATGTAGGTGTTGGAGGCGTCCGCCCAGATCTCGTTAAAGGTGAACCAATAGGTCACCTGGTCGGCGTACTCCTTAAAGCAGAAGGTGGCAAAGTCCACAAAGGCGTCGATGGTCTCGCGGTTGAGGAAGTCGCCCTTCTCAAAGAGGGGCAGCGGCGTGTCAAAGTGATGCAGCGTGACAAACGGCTCAACGTGGTGCTTGTGGCACTCGGCGAAGAGATCGTGGTAGAACTGGACACCCTCGGGGTTGATCTCGCCGGTGCCGTTGGGGAAGATGCGGCTCCAAGCGATGGAGAGGCGGATGCCGTTGATGCCGAATTCCTCGCACAGCTCCAGGTCGACGGGGTACTGGTTGTAGAAGTCCGAAGCGGGATCGGGGGAAAAGCGCCCCTGGGCCTCCAGGAAGTCGTCCCAGGCAACCTTGCCCTTACCATGAGTGCGGGTCTCGCCCTCTACCTGGTAGGCAGCAGTGGCGCCGCCAAAGACAAAGTCCTCGGGAAACTGCGCGGGCGGGTTGGTGACGCTAGCAGGATTAACGGACATGATGATCCAATCGTCTAAATCGAAGGGCCAGCCGGCTGTTGATGGTCGACTGGCCCTGGGCGTTAGTTACTTCGAGAGTTGCTCGCTTACGAAGGCGAGAGACTTATCGCCGTTCTGGGAGAGCTCGATGTACTGCTTGCCGCGGCAGGCGACGCACTTGTTGCCCACGCGCCCGCAGTCCTTCTGCAGGTCTGCCAGGTAGCTTGCGGCCTGCGGGGCCAGGACGACCAGGTCAAAGTCGGGGAGCATATCCACGTGGTTGCCATAGGCCTCGGCAGCGGTTTCGAGGTTAATGCCGCGCTCCTTGGCAGCCTTGGCCAGCGCGTTGGCGAGCAGACCCGAGGTTCCGCCACCCTGGCAGAGCACGAGCACGCGCTTGCCGTTGAGGTCGCTGGCGGTCGTTGCCTCGGCAGCGGGTGCTGCAGAAGCGGCAGGGGCGTCGGCCTTCACGGCCTCGGCTGCGGCGCCGGCGGCAACGCTCTTGGCATCGGCCTTGCCCTGGAAGGCGTCGTTGAGCTTGGCGGCCTTCTCGGCGTTCTTGGCGGCGAGCTCCTCCTGGGAGATCTCGGCCTCCTCGGCGCACTTCTGGGCGTCATAGGCACGGAAGAACGGATAGTACAGGACAAAGTCGACGACCAAGATGAGGGCGAGCATCACAAAGGCGAGCGGCTGGAAGCCCAAGCCCATGATGGTGCCGATGGGGCCGGGGACAGTCCAAGGCAGGGTGTACATAAAGCCGTTCATGCCCAAGAAGTCGATAAAGATCTTGAGGATCCAGATGTTGGCGATCGGGGCAAAGACAAACGGGACAAAGAAGACGGGGTTGAGCACGATGGGTGCGGCGAACAGCAGCGGCTCGTTGACAGCAAAGCAGACCGGGACGATGGCGGCCTTACCGACGGCGCGCATCTCCTGAGACTTGGCCAGGAAGCAGAACATAAAGACCAGGACGAGCGTGGCACCGGTGCCGCCCATGCAGACGACGAAGTACTGGGCACCCTGGGTCAGGACAGCGGAAGCGTGCTGACCGGCCTGGAACGCAGCCAGGTTGTCGGTCATGTTGGCAACGAGGGCGGCGGCGATGGCGGGCTCGACGATCGAGGGGCCGTGGACGCCCACGAACCAGAAGAGGCTCATGGCGCCGTAGATTACAGCGAGGCCGATGTAGCCGTCGGCAGCGGTGAACAGGGGCTGGAACACCTGGATGACGCCCTGGGCAAAGCAGAAGCCAAAGGCGGCGCGGAAGACGATGTCAAAGACCCAAAAGACGGTGATGCAGACGGAGAAGGGGATGATGTCCTTAAAGGTCTGCGAGATATTGGGCGGAACCTGCTCGGGCATCTTGACGGTGATGTTGCGCTTAATGAAGAACTTGTAGATGATGCCGGTCACAAACGCAGCGATGAAGGCGGTCAGCAGGCCCTTGGAACCAAGGTAGGTGGTGTTGAAGCCGCTGGCGGCGTCCGTGGCGATCGTGTCGCTCGAAAGGAGCAAGAAGCCGATGATGGCCGCGCACATGCACGAGATAAAGTTGATCTGGTTGTTCTTGGGCAGATCACGGTTCTGGGCGTCGGCGAAGTGCTTGGCCGTGGTGGCGGCGCAGGCGATGGCCAGGATGCCCATGGAGTAGTTGTAACACTTCCACAGGGCGTTGTTGATGTCATCGGGCCAGTAGAAACCCCAGATGTTGGGGACCGAGGCTACCAGGCAGAAGATGGACGAGAAGATGATGATGGGGATGACGGAGATAAAGCCGTCGCGGATCGCCTTGAGGTACTTGTTGCGGGCGATCGCGTTGAAAAAGGGTTGGCCCTTTTCGATGATGGCGATGAGTTGCTCCATGCAATGCTCCTAAGAGTCGGTGGGTTAGCAACGATGGTAGCTTTTGGCGTTTGGTTGCCAAAATGTTGACGTTGCCATTTTGCGACACAAAAAAAGACGCGAACTGATGGTTCCTGTGCCTGCGAACCGTCGATTCCTTATGCGTAAACGTTTGAGCCGCCCGGTGGCTCTGTGTTTGCACAATGGCAACGTTAACATTTGGACTACAAAAGCCGTTCGGGGAAGCAAAAATGTCGGTGAACGGTAGGTTTTGGGTGGTGAGCGTATGGCGGAGGAGGCGTTAGATATACTTAAAGACGTTTCATTTGACTGCGTAGGGTGCCACCAATGGCATCGTTGACATAGAAAGATCGACCTATGGCCGCTGTTAAAAAATCGGTATCCGTCAAAGACGTGGCACGTCTCGCGGGCGTCTCGGAGCAGACGGTCTCGCGCACCGTGCATGATTCGCCCAGCGTGCGCCCCGAGACCAAGGAGCGCGTGCGCGCCGCCATGCGCGAGCTTGGCTATCGTCCAAACTTTGCCGGCCGGTCGCTGCGTCGCGGCAAGTTCAAGACGGTCGGCGTCGCCATGTTCAACATTACCGGTACCGGCAACCTCGACCGTATGGAGGGCTTTGCCGCCGCAGCCGACAAACACGGCTATGCCATCACCCTTACTAAAGTAGATGGACACCCCTATACCCTCGAGAGCGCATCAACGCGCATGAGTGCGCTTCCGGTGGACGGCATGGTTGTGATCATGAACCGCATGCCGGCGGATTTTGGCACCTTTAAGCCGCTGCCCGGTATGCAGACGGTGCTCGTTACCATGCTGGAGCACCCGCTGTGCTCGACGGTCGATAACGACCAGTTCGATTGCTCGCGCCAGGTGGTCGAGTACTTGCTGGGGCAGGGGCACAGGACCGTGCACTTTATCTCGTGCCCCGAGCGCTCGCTTTCGGGCATGCAACGCGAGGAGGGCTGGCGTGAGACATTGCGCGCGCATGGTATTGAGCCGCCGCGACTCGTCCGTGGCGATTGGACGGCACGGAGCGGGTATGCTGCCGGTCAGGCTCTGGCGGACGATCCGACCTGTACGGCCATTTATGCTTCCAACGATGCCATGGCCTACGGCTGCATTCGCGGGCTCGAGTCGTGCGGAAGGCGCGTGCCCGAGGACGTAAGCGTGGTGGGTGTTGACGATAGTTTGGGCGATATCGTGCCCGATCGTCGCCTGGCTACGGTGCGCTTTGACAACAAGCGCGTCGGCATGTGGGCGGTCGACAAGATTGCCGGCGCCGAGGGCGCTGCACCCGGTGTGGAGCACATGCTGTTTCCGGGTGTGCTCGTCGAGGGCGATACGGTGCGCGATGTGCGCTAGGGTGCGGACCTGTTTGGGTAGCCGCTAATTGTGTTCGAGAATGTTCAGATTGGTTTAAAAACCGCTCACGGGTGAAAAGCAACCGTTCATAGCTCGAAATTACGTTTTGCGCTGTTCTTTTTTGTTTGAATGTTAATGTTCCTGCCATACACAGCGCAGCGCGTATGCCCGGACGCGATGCTCTCCGTTGGTTCATGTGTGAAAGGAACGCAATATGGCAACCAAAGAAGAAATCTCGATGGTTGGATTCGAGATTGTCGCATACGCGGGCGACGCCCAGACCGATCTGCTTGCAGCGCTCGATGCTGCTCGTGAGGGTGATTTTGAGAAGGCCGAGCAGCTGCACAAGGATGCCAGCGATGCACTTATCGGCGCCCACGACACGCAGACCAAGCTGCTTTCGCAGGAGGCCGGCGGCGGTGAGATGGAGATGACCTTCATCATGGCTCACGCTCAGGATACTCTCATGACCACCATGATCCTGGAGAAGCAGACCCGCTTTACCATCGATGCCTATAAGCGCATCGCCGCACTCGAGGCTAAGCTTGCCTAACGAATCCTCACAATCAAGTCCCCTTCCAAAAGCTCTGCCGCAAACCCGCGACAGGGCTTTTTCTTTTTACCCGGCACTTGGGGACGTTCCTTATCTGCCGGCAGTTAGGGACGATCCTGCCATGCATTTGATCCTTTGAGGATGGAAGAAAACGGGTCATTAGGTTTGCTGCGATGCCGAATCGGCCTGTCGGTTACAAAACTATGCCGGTTTACTACGATGAATCGCATTCTTTCAACTATGGAAAGAACAGCGTTATCAAAGCCGCAGGTAGAACGCTTGTCATTTTCTACTAATAGCAAATGTGGTCGGTCCTATCGGTTTTATCGTAGTAAACCGGCATAGTTTTGAAATGGCACTATTCGACTAGCAGCGTTATGGAGCTTCTGCACGCCCTCCCGTTCGGTTTTTCGATGGGTGGGTATACTTTCCACCGCATTACAGGCCGGAATGAGGAGGTATCCAAATGCCGGACAACGGATTGATTCAAAAGAGAGGCGCGCACGAGGTAGCTCATGGGCGTTCTGTCCAGATAACCGAGCACACGACAGTAACCGAGCTGCAGCCCAGCCTGTCCGATGTCGTGTGCGCAAACAAAAAACTGCAGATTGGCATCATCGTCGCCCTTGTGGTTATGGCGCTCCTGTCGGGCTTTGTCGCGCGCCCGCATTTTGCCGATACCAAGACTTGGGACTCCACCATCGAGGTTATCGATCAAAAGAAGGGCAACGTTTTGGCGCTCACGACCTCGTGCGTTGCCCTGTCTGCGGGCATCACGGCGCTGCCTGGAGATACGGGAACGCCGGTTGCCGAGCAGCTCGCACAGCTTTCAGGCAACCTCGGTATCGTGCTTGCCGTGCTATACCTAGAGAAATACTTGCTCACGATTTTGTGGTCGGTTGGCTTGGGCATCTTAATCCCGTTTGCGTTGGTGCTCTTTGCGGTCTCGCTTGGCATTCACGGACGCTGGAGCACGAGTGCCGTCCTGCGTCGCGTGGCGACCCGCGTGCTGGTAGTCGCCATGATCGGCATGGCGTTGGTGCCTGCAAGCGTGTGGGTATCGCAAAAGGTCGACGAGACATATCGCGTCAGCATTGAACAGGCCGAGCAAAAGGCGGCCGACGCTGCGAGTGCGGCAGATAGCGACAGCTCCAAAGCAAGCAAGAAAAAGACCGAGTCTACAGAGTCCAAAAACGTGCTCGAGCAGTTGACTGACGGGGCCTCGAGCCTGGTCACGTCGGTGACCAGCGGTGCCAAGCAGATGACCGACAAGATCGTGCAGCAGGTGACCGACCTCATCGAAGGCGTCATTGTGATGATCGTGACCTCGTGTGTGATTCCTCTACTGGTGCTCGTGGCGTTCCTATGGCTAGGACACGTGCTGCTGGGGATCGATGTCTCCGGTCCCGCGAACTATCTGACGGATCGTTTCTTGAGCGCTCCGTCCAAACATGCCAAGAAGAGTGGGCAGTCTGAGTAGGCGGCAAAGCGATCTTTGGAAGATCAACCGTAAGAAGGGCGGCCGAGACACGTTCTCGGCCGCCCTTTTGTCTGTTGAACACATGGTCGCTACGTCTGCGCCGAGCCCAAACGGTCTGCAATCAACCGTGAACGGCATTTGTTCAAAAAAGAACAAAGATAAACAAATAGTTGTTGCAGTCGATGTTCGAATGTGTTCAAATAAACATGAACAGTGAAGAACCGCACATTCAGATGCCCGGACCTGAGCGCGATTCAACACTTCCAAACAGAAACTACGCACCTGCGTATCTCTCAAGGAGGATGTCATGAGGGTTGTAATCGCTTCCGATGCCGACGGTATGTCGATGAAGGAGTCCATCAAGGAGATGCTCATCGCCGACGGTCACGAGGTCGTCGACTATTCCGAGACCCCTGCCGCGGACTTTGTCGATTCCGCGACCGCCGTTGCCAAGGACCTGCTGGAGCACAAGGATTCCCAGGGCTTCGCATTCGATAAGTACGGCGTCGGATCCTATATGGCCGCCGTCAAGATCAAGGGCATGGTCGTCGCCAACATTTCCGACGAGCGTTCCGCCTACATGACCCGCGAGCACAACGGCTCGCGCATGGTCACCATGGGCCCGGGCGTTGTGGGCACCGAGGTCGCCAAGAAGATCGCCCGCGAGTTCCTGCGCGCCCAGTACGCCGGCGGCCGTCACCAGATCCGTGTCGACATGCTCAACAAGATGGCCTAACGAGAGCCACCGAGAACTCGAACTTCTACCTCAACTTGTGAATTCAGACGAAAGGACGTTCTGATGAAGAAGACCATCGCAATCGGTTGCGACCATATCGTTACGGACGAGAAGATCTATCTGGCCGACCGCCTGGAGCAGGCTGGCTACAAGGTGCTCGACTGCGGCACCTACAGCCACACCCGTACGCACTATCCCATCTACGGTAAGGCCGTGGGCGAGGCTGTTGCCAGCGGCAAGGCCGACTTTGGCGTGGCCCTGTGCGGCACCGGCATCGGCATCACCAACGCCGTCAACAAGGTTCCCGGCGCTCGCTGCGCCTTGGTTCGCGACATGACCTCCGCCCTGTATGCCCGTCGCGAGCTCAACGCCAACATCGTGGGCTTTGGCGGCAAGATCACCGGCGAGTTCCTGATGGCCGATATCATGCTTGCCTTCCTGGAGGAGCCCTACGAGAAGACCCCCGAGCACGATGCCCTGATTGCCAAGATCGATGCCTGCAATAAGGTCGACGCTGAGGCTCAGGCTGACCCGCACTTCTTTGACGAGTTCCTCGAGAAGTGGGACCGCGGCGAGTATCACGACTAGTGGGGTTACGCGGTTTTGCCAAACCGCGTAACGGGTCGACGCTGCGCGGCGCTCAGGCACCCCATCTCGCCGCTCAAACCGTCGCTCGCGTACATGAAGTACGCGTCGCTCCTCTTTCGCGGCGACCTGGGGCACCTGAGCGCCGCTCGCTGACGTAGGGGGTACCAGCAGGGTTGCCGCTGTTGTTGGGAAGCGTTCTGGTTCGGCTAGCTGCTCCGATAACACGTTTGCTTGCTTGGCTTGAGTGCTTTGCTCTTGGCGGTCCCCGGCATTCTGCAGCTTTTCAATTGACGGCTCGCGTTTCTGTGAGGGGGCGCGGGCCGGTTTTCTATCAGCCCTATTGACTTGGCGGGCTGTCGTAAGAAAGGGAAGGCTCCTATGGAGTTTGTTCTTGATAACGGTTTGATTCGTGTGGCGTTGACCACGGCGGGCGGGTCGTTCACTTCTATTGCGGCCAACGGCCGTGAGTACCTGTGGCAGGGCGATCCGGCGGTCTGGTCGGGCCAGGCACCCATTTGCTTTCCGATTTGCGGCGGCCTTCGTGACGGCCGCGCGATGACCATGGGCGGCCGCGAGGTCAAGCTTGCCCGCCACGGCTTTGCCCGCAAGCAGGAGTGGAAGCTCGAGGAGCAGGGCGACAGCATGGTCGCGCTGAGCCTAAGCTCTGCCGACCACGCCGAGCTACTCGAGCAGTATCCGTATCCGTTTAAGATCGTCGCGCGCTACACGATCGATGCGGCTAAGGTGGCCGTGTCGTACGAGGTGACCAATGAGGGCACCGAGGATATGCCATTCTTTGTGGGCGGTCACCCCGGCTTTAAGTGCCCGCTCGACGAGGGCGAGTCCTATGACGATTATGAGCTTCGTTTTGAGCAGCGTGAGGCCACCGAGCTCTGTACTGCCGTTCCCTCGACTGGCCTGATTGATGTTGAGCATCGCAGCAAGAACCCCATGATCGGCCAGAACCTGCCGCTTACCCACGAACTCTTCGACTTCGCGGAGACCATCTTTGACGTGCTCGAGAGCCGCGTGGTTACGCTGACTAAGAAAACCGAGGACAAGGGCGTGCGCCTGACGTTCCCCGATATGCCGTACCTGATTGTGTGGAGCAAGCCCGAGGGGGACTTTGTGGCTGTTGAACCGTGGGGCGGTCTGTCCACCTGCTCCGACGAGGACGATATTCTGGAGCACAAGCGTGGCTGCCTGGTGGCCAAGCCGGGAGAGACCGTCATCCGCGGCTTTGAGATCGAGATCCTTTAACGAGCTATCGTATGTTTGGGGCGGGTCATGCCGCCCCGGAACAGGAGTTCAACATGATTCTGACCGTTACCATGAACCCGTCGATCGATACGCGCTATCAACTCGACAAGCTGATTATCGACGACGTGAACCGCGTGACGCCCGAAAAGACCGCTGGCGGCAAGGGCCTCAACGTGAGCCGTGTGCTGTTGCAGTTGGGCGACGACGTGCTCGCGACCGGTCTGCTCGGCGGCCACATGGGTGCCTATATGGCCGAGCTTATGGATGCCGACGGCGTCAAGAACGACTTTGTGCCCATCGCCGGTGAGACGCGCATTTGCCTGAATATTCTGCACGAGGGTAATCAAACCGAGCTGCTGGAGAGCGGCCCTCAGATTGCGCCTGCCGAGCTTGAGGCCTTTACGGCCAAGTTCGCCGAGCTTGCAGCGAAGGCGGACGTCGTGACGCTTTCGGGTTCGCTGCCGCGTGGCGTCGATGCCGGTTACTATGCCGAGCTCGTCAAGATCGCCGAGGAGGCGGGCGCCAAGGTGCTGCTCGACACTTCGGATGCATCGCTGGAGGCCGCGCTGGAATCTGATGCTAAGCCTGAGCTCGTAAAGCCCAACCTGACCGAGATTAACGGCCTGCTGGGTACGTCCTTTACGACCGATGATGTCGATGCCCTGCGCGAGGCGCTTGCCGCCGATGGCCGCTTTGCCGGTATTCCCTGGGTCGTCGTCTCGATGGGCGCTGCCGGTTCGGTGGGCTTCCATGAGGGCCGCGCGTTCCGCGCCAAGACGCCCGCGATTGCGGCTGTGAACGCGACGGGTTCCGGTGACTCGACCATCGCCGGCTTTGCGCATGCCATTGCTGCTGGTGCCGACGACGTCACGGTGCTCAAGACCGCCAATACCTGCGGCAAGCTCAACGCCATGGATCCCAAGACCGGCCACCTGGTCATGGACCGCTGGGACGAGATCTACAACAGCGTTGAAGTAACGGAGCTTTAAGGTTACGGCGTTTTACCAAACGCCGTAACGGCTCGACGCTGCGCGGGCCGCATTTGGACAATCTGACGTTCAACTTCAAGGGCGCGACCAGAAGGTCAGCGCCCTTTCGTTTCGCGTCACCTTGTCTCAAATGCGGCCCGCTCGCTGTCGTTGCCAAAACATCGGCGTCGCCGTGGTTGTCACTTGGGGTAGCCATTGGGGACGTTCTTTAATGACTGGTCGTTTAAGAACGTCCCCAATGGCTAAACTCAAAAACGGCGCCCGTCGGCGATGTTGCCGGCGGGCGCCGTTGTCTTGAAGACGAAATGATCCGTTTTCCTTCGTCCCCAGGGGATCATTACAGTGAGTCGATAAAGCGCTGCTGGGCGGCGCGGCCGGATTCGTCCCATTTAAAGACGCCGGCGTTGTCGAGTACGTGGCCAAACACCACGCCGACCTCCTCGTGCAGGATGTCGATGGCATTATCCGCCGTAAGATCGTCGGCGCGGCGAGCAAAAACGTCCTCGGCCCATGCGGCGTGGCTGTGGCAAAGGTCGTCGCCCTCGAGCGCGCTGGCAAGGTCGTAGCTGGCATCGGCCTTGGCCGCCAGCAGGTGCTCGCGGACAGCGCCGAGCTCGGGAACCAAGCGCGGCGGCAAAATCGCCAGGCCCATGACCTCGATCAGGCCGATGTTCTCCTTCTTAATGTGGTGATACTCGGCATGCGGGTGGAACACGCCCAGCGGATGCTCGTCGGTCGTGATGTTGCAGCGAAGCGCCAGGTAGGCCTCGTAGATCTCGCCGCCGGCATTGCCGCGGGAGTCGACGCGGCGGATGACCGGCGTCACGGTGTTGTGCGCCACGCCGTCGGCCGTGTGCGCGATGACGCCCACCGACTCATCGGTCCACTCGCGCCAGGCGAGGATAATCTTCTCGGTGGCATCGAGCAGCTGAGCGCGGTCGTGCGAGCGCAGTCGCAGCACCGAAAGCGGCCACTGCAGCACGGCACCCGTAACGCCGTCAAAGCCGGGCACGCGAAACTGCGAGACCTCGGCGGCATGCATCATGGGGAACTCGTGCGCGCCGCCCTGGAAGTGGTCGTGCGAAAGAATCGAGCCGCCCACGATGGGCAGGTCGGCGTTGGAGCCAATAAAGTAGTGCGGGAACAGGTCCACAAAATCGAGCAGGCAGGTCAGTCCCTTACGGTCGACGTGCATCGGGCGATGCTCGGAGCTCATGGCAATGCAGTGCTCGTTAAAGTAGGCGTACGGGCTGTACTGGAAGCCCCAGCGCTCGCCATTAAGCTGAATGGGAATAACGCGTAGGTTCTGACGGGCGGGGTGAGCGCCGCCGTCGGCTGCGGCGGAGCGTCCGGGATAGCCCTCGTTTTCGATGCAGAGCTGGCAGGCGGGGTACTTTTCGCCCGTGTTCTTGGCTGCACCTGCCGCAGCGATATCGCGCGGGTCCTTCTCGGGCTTGGACAGGTTGATGGTGATCTCGAGGTCGCCCCAGTTGGTGGGGGTGCTCCATTTGATATTGCGCGCGATGGCGGCACGGCGCACGTAGCCGGCATCGCAGCACAGGCCGTAGAACCAGTCGGTTGCGGCGCGGGGCTCGTTGACGCCCATACGCCCATTGAATTCCTCGTTTACAACCGAAGGCCTCGGCATGAGCGCGCCCATGATGCGCATGGCGATGCGGTCGCGGCCCGATGCCGTGTCCTCGGCAGCACCGTTGGCAACGGCAGCCTCGGAAAGCGCGGCAAGCGTGCCCTCCAGGTCAAAGTCGGGCAGAGTGTCGGGGTGCAAGAGCGAGAGTTTCTCAACCTGGAGCGCCCAGGCCATATCGAGCGCCGGCCCCGTAGCGCCGATGCACTCCAGAATGGTGTTGTATGCCCAGATGCGATCGTCCTGGCCGATCATCGATCGATGAATGGCGTACTCGATCAGGTTCTGCGCGGCTTCGCGCACGTCAGTCATTACAGCCATGCCGCGTAAGCCCCCTTGTCAGAGATGGCGTAGTGGCGGGCAGAGCCCTCGCCCAGCCAGCCGTTCATCTTGGCAATGAAGGTGTCGACCAGATCGAGCGGCACGAAGGCCTGGATGGTGCCACCAAAGCCGCCACCGTGGATACGGACGGCGCCGCGGCCGTCGAGCACGTGCTCGGCCAGCGCCAGGGCATACATGGAAGGCTGCTCGGCACCCAGTTTGGCAACAACATTCTGCAGGTACATGGCGGAGCTGGCGCCGGACTCGCGCGTCAGGACCAGGAACTGCTTAATGTCGCCGGCGTTCAGAGCTGCCCAGCGCTTGTCGACCAGGCCGTTCTCGTACCAGTAGTGAACGGCGCGCAGGCAGGCGCGGTCGCCCAGCTTGGCGCGCAGCTCGGGGAGCTTGGCGTCAAAGTCGGCAATGTTTACCTCGCACAGGCGTGCCTTGCCAAACTCGGCGGCGACGTCCTGCATCTCGCGCGGAACGGCGGCGTAGTCGTCGGTAGCCGCCACATGGTCGGCGCCAACCTTAACGAGCACGAGCGCATAACCGTGATCCTCGAAGTTGAGCTCGAGCTTCTGGGTTTTAGGCTGAGCCTGGTCCTCAAAGTCCATGTAGGCGAGGCCGCCCAGGCACACGGCGGCTTGGTCCATCAGACCGCAGGGCTTGCCGTAGTAGTTGTTCTCGGTGCGCTGGCTCATCTGGGCGAGCGCGACGGGCTCAATGGCGGGCGCGCCCCAGAGCGTCTCCATGGCGCGGCCGTACGCGGCCTCGACGGCGGCAGAGCTGGAAAGGCCGCCGCCCGAGGGGACGGAGCAGGTGAAGGCGAAGTCGAAGCCCTGGGGCTCAACGCCCAGAGCAGCGATTTCGTGGGCCATGCCGCGGACGAGGCTCGCGGACGTGCCCTTCTCGGACTCCTGAACGTCTAGCGTGTCGAGCGCGATCTCAAACGTGGGATAGCCCTCGTCGGCAACGCGGACCTTGTTGGAATCGGTTGCCACGGCAATGCCGTCAACGGCGACATCGAGCGAGCCGGCGATAACGTGGCCGCCCTCGTGGTCGGTGTGGTTGCCGCTGATCTCGGAGCGGCCGGGCGCGTGCACATAGAGCACCTGGCGATCGCCGATGGGGCCAAACTCCTCCTCAAACAGCTTGGTGAGCGTGGCGAGTGTCTTTTCGTCGGGGGTGGTCATGAGGGTCCTTTCCTTGGCGCATACTGACGAGTTTTCCGTCGTAGTGAGTACGTTAACAATCTGAAGCGGCATAAACTCAGCATCTACGATGCCGCACGTTACGGGCTATGTTAACGTACTCATAACACAACACTTATCACTTTTTGAGAATCTGGTAATCGGTAGAAATTCAGCCGTGAACGGTACTGCCGTATGGACTTATAAAGCAGAAGAGATGCAGATAGAAAAAGTAGAGTACGTTAACATGCGTCCGACGATAGCGGGCCTCGGCGCGGGATGTATTTCTGCCCGGGCCGGCATTCACGCTATTCAGATCTCTCAAGGGTGAAGGTGATCCTGTGGCAAGGCGCCCGTCCAACGATACCAGTTCGCGTCCGGTCTCCATGGCCGACGTCGCCCGCGCTGCTGGCGTTTCGCAGCAGACGGTTTCGCGCGTCGCCAACGGCTTGCCCAACGTTAACGAACAGACGCGCCGGCGCGTGCAGGCCGCTATGCAAGAGCTTGGCTTTCGTCCGAGTTATGCCGGTCGCTCGCTGCGTGACGGCCGTTACCATTCGGTCGGGCTGTGCGTCAACGATGTCACCAAGTTTGGGAACCTCTCAATGATCGACGGCATCGCCAGCGCAGCTCGCGAGCATAATTGCGCCATCACGCTGGTCGAGATGTCCAAGACCGAGGAGTTTTCGCTTGCCGAGGCCACGCGTCGTATGGCCGCGCTGCCCGTGGACGGTATCATCATCGGCATGAGTCGCATGGCGCCCGATTTTGAGACGTTCGATCCGTTGCCGGGCATTGGAACGGTCATCGTTACCATGTACGCGCATCCGCGCGTGACCACGGTCGATTCCGACCATTACGGCTGCTCGCTATTGCTTATGGATCACCTGTTTGAGCTGGGGCACGAGCAGATTCGCTATATTGGCGGCCCGTCGTTCTCGGTCGACGAGCAATTTCGTCGCGCCGGTTGGCAAGATACACTCGAGCGTAAACACATCGAGACGGTAGAGCCACTCGAGGGCGACTGGTCTGCCAACAGCGGCTACGAGGCCGCTCGGTACTTGGCTGAGCACGACCGCACCATGACGGCGATTTACGCGGCAAACGACCAGATGGCAAACGGCGCCATTGCCGCGCTGCGCGATAGCGGCTTGCGCGTGCCCGAGGACGTGAGCGTGGTGGGCGTCGACGATTCGCTCGACGACTTTGTCGCACATAACGAGCTCACGACCGTTCGATTCGATCTGCATCAGCGCGGGCGCGAGGTGTTCGAGCGCGCAGTTCCCAAGGCGGGGGCATCGGACAAAACCGTCGCCATTCGTATTCCCGGTCAGCTCATCGTTCGACACACCACGGCAGCGCCGCGCGCATAGTTTTCGCAGGTCAACGGCTCGGCGTTGCATATCAATAACAATCGGTAAGGATGCCGGCAGATAGCCGTGACTATGAAGGCGAGTGTTATGATAGACGGGTTCTTTTGTCTATCTAGGAGGCTTTGCCTGATGGAGATCACCAAGGATATCCGCTACGTTGGCGTCGACGATCACGACATTGACCTGTTCGAGGGCCAGTACGATGTGTCCGAGAACGGTATGGCATACAACAGCTACGTTATCTTGGGCGAAAAGATTGCTGTCGCCGATTCAGTCGACGGCGGTTTTGTCGACGAGTGGCTCGGTAACATCGAAGCCGTGCTCGACGGTCGCACGCCCGATTACCTGGTCGTTCACCATATGGAGCCCGATCACTCCGCCGGCATCGCCGCCTTTATGGAGCGCTATCCCCAGGCACAGATTGTGGCCAGCATGGGCGCCTTCCGCATGATGGTCAACTACTTTGGCACCGACTACCCCGAGCGCAAGATGGTCGTCAAAGAGGGCGACGTGCTCGATCTGGGCGGTCACAGCCTAACGTTTGTCGGCGCCCCCAACGTTCACTGGCCCGAGGTGATCTTCTCCTACGAGTCTACCGACAAGGTGCTCTTTAGTGCCGACGGCTTTGGCAAGTTTGGCGCTAACGACATCGAGGATCCCGAGGGTTGGGCTTGCGAGGCTCGCCGCTACTACTTTGGCATCGTTGGTAAGTTCGGCAAGTTCGTGCAGGCCGTGCTCAAGAAGGCCGCTGATCTGGACATCCAGATCATCTGCCCGCTCCACGGCCCCGTGCTGACCGAGAACCTGGGCTACTACCTCGACACCTACAACACCTGGTCGAGCTATCAGCCCGAGGACGAGGGCATCACCATTGCCTACGCGAGCGTCTACGGCCATCTGAAGGCTGCCGTTGAGGAGCTTGCATCTGCGCTTGAGGCTCGCGGCCAGAAGGTTTCCGTCTTTGACCTGGCTCGCGACGACATGGCCGAGGCCGTTGAGGACGCGTTCCGCTATGACCGTCTGGTGCTCGCCTCCATCACCTATCAGGGCGAGATCTTCCCGTTTATGAGCACCTTCATCCACACGCTCGCCGAGCATGCCTACCAGAACCGCACCGTGGCGCTCGTCGAGGCCGGTTCCTGGGCACCTGCCGCCGCTAAGGTTATGACCAAGGAGCTCGAGGGTATGAAAGACATCACGCTGACGCAGAATAAGGTGACCGTCCTGGGTTCGCTCAACGACGCCTCGCGCGCTCAGATCGAGGTTCTCGCCGACGAGCTGTCCAAGTAGCGACACATTCACTTCTGATGCTCAACCACCACAAAGGAGACCTTTGTGGTGGTTTTTGTTTAAGCGCCGGCGATGACGAGATTTGGGCGGGTGTCGTCGGCGATCTCGGCGATTGAGATGGCGACGGCGTGATCGGGGTCACGGTCCATTACGATGGCGTTGACGTCGGTCAGCTCGGCAAAGCGGTACATGCCTCGTCCGTTAACCTTGCTGTTGTCCATGAGGGCGACGCTTTGACGGGCGGCACCGACCATAGCCGCTTTGGTCTCGGCCATCTGGGGAAAGTCGGTGGTAAAGCCGCAGCCGGGAACGAAAGCGCCAGGGCACATGACGGCAAGATCGGCGTGGACCATTTGGAGCGCCTGCATGGTAAGTGGGCCGTACAAATAGCGATGGCCTTTGCGCAGTGCCCCGCCCAGCATGACGACATCGACTGAGGGCATGCTCTCGTCGATGTAATCGGCAATGGTAATGTCGGCCGTGATGACGGTGATGCCATCGCGCTGGTCGAGCAGGCGGACAAACTCGAGCGCTGTGGTGCCCGAGTCTACGAGCAGGGTGTCACCGTTGCCGACGAGTTCAATGGCGCTTTGCGCGATGGCCTGCTTGGCGGCGACATTGACGTTGATGCGGCGATCCTGGGTGGATACGGTCAGTCGCTTCTGGAGCGACACAGCGCCACCATGCGTGCGGCGCAGCTTGCCGGATTCGGCGAGGGCGTCCAGGTCGGCACGGGCGGTGACGGAGGACACGCCAAAGGTCTGGGCGATTTCTGCCACTTGCACCGAGGCGTTATGTTCGAGCATCTCCATGATGGCGGCACGCCGCTCATCGGCGAAAGCTCGGGTTGTTGCATAGGCCATATCCGCTCCATCATCGTCTGATATTTGCAGGAATTGTGTTGAGTCTATTTTCGTTCATTTTCTTTTTAAGTAAGAAAACGCCTTTCGATTACTTACTTTTTCTATAAAAGAAAGACGTTTAACGCCCAAAATTCAATATCGAACACGCCCACTCAGCTCCAATTCCTTCCGTTTACTTTTCAAAAGCGACTGTATTGACCTGCATGGGCTCAATATCTCGCACATGCATACCCGCTGAATTTCATACAATGAGCGCAGTAAAACGCAAGGTAAAACGCCTTGCGGACACGTACGCCCGATGTCCAGATGCGGGCGAGGGAGAGGAGCAAACGCTCATGGCACTTGTTACCACCGAAAAGATGCTCAAGGACGCCCAGGCCGGCCACTACGCCGTCGGCGCGTTCAACGTCGAGAACCTCGAGTTTGTTATGGCCGTTCTGGCTGCTGCCGAGGAGACCAAGTCCCCCGTCATCATGCAGACCACCCCGGGCACCATCAAGACCGCTGGTCTGGACTACTTCTACGGCATGGTCAAGGCTGCCGCCGAGCGCGCTTCCGTGCCCGTTGCCCTGCACCTCGATCACGGCGATGGCTATGACCGCTGCATGCAGGCTTTCCGCACGGGCTACACCTCCGTCATGATCGACGGTTCGCACGAGTCCTTCGAGGACAACATTGCCCTGACCAAGTCCGTCGCCGACGCTGGCCGCGCCATGGGCGTGCCCGTCGAGGCCGAGCTCGGCAAGGTCGGCGGTAAGGAGGACGACGGTCCCGCGGTTGAGGGCGAGAGCCCCTACACCGATCCTGCCGAGGCCAAGGAGTTTGTTGAGCGCACCGGCTGCACCTCGCTGGCCATTGGCGTTGGCACCAGCCACGGCGTGTACACGAGCGATCCTCACATCGAGCAGTCCGTGGTCAAGGCCATTCGCGACGCCGTCGACGTGCCGCTGGTTCTGCACGGTACCTCCGGTGTGCCCGATGAGCAGGTTGCCGAGGCCGTGAAGAACGGCATCTGCAAGGTCAACTACGCCACCGAGCTGCGTCAGGCCTACACCAAGGGCTTCATGGCCTACATGGCCGAGAACCCCGCTTGCTTCGATCCTAAGAAGCCGGCCAAGGAGGGCATGCGTGAGATCACCGAGCTGGTTAAGATCCGCATGACCAACCTCAACTCTGTGGGCAAGGCAGAGTAACAGCAAGGGTACTCCGACTCGCTACATATCCCGGGGAGGGACGAGGGCTTAGTTCCCCAATCTTTCCGCAGGGGGCAAAAAGCCTCGCCGCACGAAGTGCGCAGCGAGGCTTTTTGCATGCCCGAGGACGATTGGGGAACTAAGCCCTCGTCCCTCCCAGGTTGACCTACTCGAGGTCGTCGCCCTTGTGGCGTTAGGGCGGAAAATAATAAGAAGCCTTCGCGCTGCGGAATGATTTTGGAAACTAAGTACGGGGACCCGCCCAAGCCGTTCTGCTCAATCGCCCTTGTGGTGTTGGGACTGAAAGGGTGGGACGCGTGGGTTATTTGGTTGTTAGGGTTAGTAGGTCGTTGGGGGTTTTGAGGTTGTAGGTGGCGTTTGGGATATCTTGGTGTGATCCCCATGCTGCTCGGGCAAAACTGACCCCTGCTGAAGTTGCGCATTGTTCGTCGTAGACGGTGTCGCCAACGTAGACGACGTTGCCAGGATTCGCGCCCGCACGTCGGAGATATTCGAGCATGGGTGCGGGTGCGGGTTTATGTTCGGTTGTGTCTTCGACAAGGATGATGTGCTCAAAATACTTATCGAAACCAAGGGGTGCAATTTCTTTTGCGTATTCGTCGCGCGCACGTGAGGAGACGATACCAAGTTTGCAGCCGCTATCGGCGAGTGTTGCGATGACTTCAAGCAAACCTGGAAACACGCTGATGGTGCTTTTAAAGCTGGCGGCAACTTGGCACCAGCGATCCAACGTTGCCTGCGAGTAGATCCCAAGTTTCTCAAGGGCATCCTTGCCGGGTATGCCGAGGGCAAAGTCAAGCTCGTGTCGGGGAAGCGTTTTGCTGGTCTCTTCTTGGACAATCTGGACAAGCGATGACAGAACGCTTTCTTCTGTATCTGCCAATGTCCCATCAACGTCAAATACGATATGGTCAAAGTGCTTCATATGATTGCTCCTCTCTGTTGTTTGCCTGCAAGTTTGATGCAGTGACAGAAGAAGGGCTAGCGGGATTTCTGCCTGGTGCTATCGAGATTCTGCCTCGCTGCTCGATAGCTCGAAGGAGTGCACCCCATTTGTTCTTTAAATACCTGGCCAAGATGGCTTGCTGTTATAAATCCGCATTGGCGCGCGACTGTCTGTACCGTTCGCGTGGTGTGTGCCAAAAGTTCGCAAGCACGGTTTATGCGGTATGCGCGTAGATATGCCGCCGGGGTCGTTCCTGCACAAGTTTCGATAATGCGGTAACACTCTCTTTCGCTTACGCCGGCTGCAGATGCCATCTGGGGCACATCTATAGCGGCTGCATAGTTTGCGCGGATAAAGTCCAGGATTGCCTTGAGCTGTACGTCGCGGCTGGTCATCCAAGAGGCGCCGTCGGAAGAAAAGAGCGGTTCGGTCTTGGCGTTAATCTGAATCCAGAGCTCTGACAAACTATTTCGAAGCGCCATCTCGTTCTGCGGCCGTTGAAGGTCGTGGCTAAAGGAGCTCTTCAGCAAATCGATAAAGGGCATATCGTCGGGATTGGTGGGCGACCATTTGAGCACATCGACGCCTCGACATTGCAGTAAAGGATTGATATAGCGCTTTTGAAGGCGTCCCGCGGGATCGCCGAGCATCGACGGCTGAAAGATATGCAACATTTGAATGGCTGGTGCCGAATTGGGTGATTGCAGCGTGCTGTGCAAAACGCCGCCGTTGATAAAGCCGGCGGACCCTTCCTCAAAGCGTACGTGCTCATGAGCCGCGTGCGTTCGATAGTCAATCGCTCCCTGCTCCATGTAGAAAAGCTCAACTTCGGAATGCCAGTGCCAGGGGACGGAATTGCCCGGATAGCGAGCGAATTCTGCGCGTTCGGCAATATAGGGCCAGTCTTCGGCGGTCTCGGGAAACGCTTCCTCGCGTCCTCCGCGGTGCAATTCTATGTGATCCATGTTTCGCATGGCATCAGTATAAAGCGCGATGGGCTTAGATTGCTCTTGCCTGTTCGGGGAACGCCTTGTCTAGGGATGCTTGGAGCTTTTCGAAGGATGCTCGTAAGTTGAGGCTCTGATCGGCTGAGCGCTTGGTTTTTGTGGTGGGGGAGTCGAGGAGGCCGTTTCTCTGTGTCGGGGGGAAGGAGAAAAGGTTTGCATGTTTTAGGGATGGCTGCTGTGCTGCGTCATTGGAAGAATGCATGCTTATGCGGCCTCCTCGATATCCACCAAAAGGATGCGCTCGGGGTTTGCTGCTAGGTCCCGTGCGCTGGCTACATTATGCCGCGGCTGCCGCAAAGAAGCGCTAAAGAAAGGCTTAACCTGGTTTGGTGTTACGATGAAACTGCAGGTCAGAGGTATCGAGTAACACTCTTGAAAGGTTTTGAGCTTAAGGGCTTTCTAAGGTTTGTGACGTGGATGTGGCGCGGACGTGCGTAGCGTGTGAATGCTCGCTGTTAGCGCTGCGGCTCTGTGGCGCGCACCTGCTCGATGACCTTTTCCATCGTGGCGTCGATGCGGTCTTTTTTGAGTTCGCATTCCCAGATGGTTATGGGCGTCCAGCCCATTTGAGTGAGCGCTGCCACAGCAGCACGGTCGCGCTCGACGTTGCGACGGAACTTTGCCTCCCAAAACTCAACGTTGCGCTTGGGCTGGCTTGGGTTGCACTTGGGGCAGCGGTGCCAAAAGCAACCGTTGACGAAGATGGCGATCTTGCGGCCGGGGAAGGCGATGTCGGGCTTGCCGGGTACCTTCCATTCCAAGCGATAACCCGTAAGGCCCGCTGCGCGCAGGCGCTGGCGAACGAGCAGCTCGGGTTTGGTGTTTGCACGCTTGTTGCCCTTCATGGACTTTTTGATGGCGGCGCGACGGCGCACCAGTTCGCGCTCGTCGGCGGAAAGGTCCGAGGTATCGATGCCGTCGAGCAGACCGGGCTTGGGACGCTTTTTGCTGCGGCGTTTAGGTGCGCGCTTGGGTTTGGTGGCGGGTTTGTCGGTTGTGTTGGGCGCGGCGTCATCGGCGGAGCTTGCCTCAAGCCGATCTTCCTTTAACTCAATCAGAGCATCAATGAGCCCCTTGTCGGCGGGCATCCATTCCACCGTGGCAAGCGAGGTGCGTGGAATCCAGCGGATATCAAGCTGGCGGTCGTGTTTCTGGGGCTCATCGGATTCATCGGCGAGCGAGCAGTAGTAACACTCCATGGAGAGATGAAAATCGGGGTAGTCATACTCAACGGTGTAGAAATCACGCAGGTTGGTGACTTTTACCTGTAGCTCTTCCATAAGCTCGCGGCGCACGGCGTCTTCGGGTGTCTCGCCGCGCAGAAGTTTGCCGCCCGGGAACTCCCATAGTCCCTGCATGTTGCCGTAGCCGCGCTGCACGGCAAGCAGCTCGTCAGATCCTTCCTTGCGAATGATCCCAGCGGCAACATGAACAGTCTTCAACAGGAGCCCTCTCTCAACATCAACACATGGCAGACTACGCTTACCTTACGCAACGGTAAGGCAAGCGTAAGCCATATCGATGGTAGCCGACTCGGCTCCTTGCGACTATAGATGCCGTAGACTAATCGCAAGAAAGGACTCGGTATGCAAACCACGCACATGGCGACCCCGGTACTGGAGGTCGCGCATCTCGAAAAGGTATATGGAGCACTGGGCAACGTGACCCGCGCGCTCAACGATGTCAGCTTTACCGTCAACCGCGGCGAATTCGTCGGCATCATGGGCGCCTCGGGCTCGGGCAAGTCGACGTTGCTCAACTGCGTGTCGACCATCGATAGCGCCACGAGTGGCACCATCCGCATCAACGGCCAGGACGTGACGCGCATGAAGCAGGCCAAGCTTTCGCAGTTCCGCCGCGAGGAGCTGGGCTTTATCTTCCAGGACTCCAACCTACTCGATACGCTCACGGCACGCGAGAACATCGCCCTGCCGCTCACCATCGCCCGCACAAACTCGGCAGAGATCTCGACCCGCGTGCAGGATGTGGCCGCGCGCCTGTCTATCAGTCAGGTGCTCGACAAGTATCCCTACCAGATGTCCGGCGGCCAGCAGCAGCGCGTTGCCGCGGCTCGCGCGCTCGTCACCGACCCCACTATGATCATGGCCGACGAGCCCACCGGCGCCCTCGATTCCAAGAGCGCCCGCCTGCTGCTCGAGAGCCTGGAGGCCCTCAACCGCCGCCTGCGCGCCACGGTGCTCATGGTCACGCACGACAGCTTTGCTGCCAGCTACACGAGCCGTGTGCTGTTTATTCGCGACGGCAAGATCTTCACCGAGCTGCGCCGCGGCGACACCGACCGCCGAGAGTTCTTCGACCGCATTATGGAGGTCGTTGCCATGATGGGCGGTGAAGGCTCCGATGCTCTGTAAACTCGCTTGGGGCAACGTCCGCCGCGCCGGCCGCGACTACCTCGTCTACTTGCTGACGCTCACCCTGGGTGTCACGGTCTTCTATGCCTTCAATACCGTCTCGATGCAGGTCGACATTGCCGGCATCAAGGAGGAGGGACTGTCCGAGCTCATGGGCAGCATGCTCGGTTACCTGACGTACTTTTTGGCCGGCGTCATGGCCTTTTTGATGGTGTATGCCAACAACTTCATCATGAAGCGCCGCAAAAAGGAGTTCGGCCTGTACCAGGTGCTCGGCATGCGCCGCGGGCGCGTCGCCACGATCATGGCGCTCGAGACCGTGATCGTTTCGGTCGGCGCCTTTGTCGCCGGCATTGTGCTGGGCGTGGGGCTCTCCCAGCTCATGACATTCTTTACGGCCTCGCTCTTTAAGACACAGATCGCTAATTTCCACTTCTTTTTCTCGGTGCATGCGTTCAACCTGACCCTTGCCTGCATGCTCGTGATGTTTGCGCTTACGCTACTGCTGAACCTTCGCGCCGTGCGCCGTACCAAGCTCATCGAGCTTATGGGCGCCGAGCGGCGCAACGAGAGCATCAAGACGCGCAACCCCTGGATTGCGATCGCCATCTTTGTCGTGGGCGTGGTGCTGGTGGGCGTGGCCTATTACCGCCTGTTGCGCGATGGGTTCCCGCTCACCGCGACGGAGGGTAAGCTGCAGGAGGCCATGAACCAGTTTGGTATCACCACGGCCATGGTTACGGTGGGTACCTTTGCCCTGTTCTGGGGCCTTTCGGGCATGCTTATCAAGCTGCTGCAGAGCCTGCGCAGCGTGTATTGGCGCGGCCTCAACATGTTTACCGTGCGCCAGCTTGCGGCCAAGGTCAACACGGTGTGCTTTTCGATGGGCGTTATCGCGATGATCCTGTTTCTGGCCATTACCTCGGTGACCTGCGGTATGTCGATCGCCAACGTGATGAACGAAAACCTCGAGCGCTATACGCCGGCGGATATGACGCAGACGTATATCTATTACATGCCCGATAGGCTCGACTACTACAAGGAGTATGTCAATCCTTCCGAGGCCGATCGCATGGTGCTGGCAGACGCAACGGTCGATTTGTACTCTGCATGGCACGGTGACCGTATCGATCCCGATAACGTTGCGGAAAGTATCAAGGGCAAGTCGGCAGATAATGGCAACGAGGCCGGAAAGAAGGTCAATATCGCCGACGTTGCCGGCGAGCATGTGCAGATTGATTCGTATCTGAGCTATACGCTTGGCGGCTCGGATCCTTCGGTGACGGCGGGCGAGATGTGCAAGGCCATGGGCGAAAAGCTCCCCAAGGCGCTCGAGGGTAGCAATGCCGATGATATGGGCCTGTTTGTGACGCCGGCGAGCCAGTACAACAAACTGCGCCAGATGATGGGCGAGGAGCCGGTGAACATTGGCCGCGACCAGTACTTGCTTACGTGCGATATGGGCGGCGAGTTGGGCGACCTGTACACCAAGTACATGGCTGGGGGCCATACCCTCACCTTGGGCGGACATGAGCTCAAGCCCGCAGCCGATAAGTCGGACGAGGACACGGCTGCCATCGCCAACTCGGCACTCGGCAGCAATCCCGGTACCGTGGTCGTAGCCGACGAGCTGCTGTCCCAGCTTAACCTGCAGCCGTATTCCAGTAATCTGCTCGTTAACTACAAGCAGGGGATGGATGTGACCAAGGCAGACGAGAGCATTAAATACACCATGCTCGACAATCTGCTCGTTGACGGCAAGGAGCCGGGGTCGTGGGGAATCTTCATGACACGCTCCGAGATCTATACGCAGGCGGCGCAGATGAACGGCATGATTAGCTATCTAGCCATCTATATTGGCTTTGTACTGGTCGTTGCATGTGCGGCAATTCTGTCGATCCAGCAGCTCTCCAATGTGGCCGACGGAAGCCGCAGCTATCGCGTGCTGGCGCAGATCGGCTGTGACGACCGCCAGATTCGCCATTCGGTGATGGCGCAGCAAGCGGTGTTCTTCCTGTTCCCGCTGGCAGTGGGTCTGGCGCACTCCTTTGTGGCGCTCAAGGTGATCATCGAGCTGGTGAGCACGTTTGGCAACATGAGCATCGGCGGCACGGTGGGCCTTACCTGTGCGATTTTCTTGGCAGCCTACGGCGGCTACTTCCTGGTAACGTACCTCATGAGTACCGGCATGGTGCGAGCAGCCATCGCCACCCGCTACAGCGAGTAGCGAGCGGGCAAAACCGCCGCATAACCACAGCGAACAAACGCCGCGAAGGGAGCCGGGCCCCCTTCGCGGCGGTTTTTTGCCCGCCTGATGCATCTCAAAACTAAGTGAGTAGACTTTTTTGGATCTGCCGAGCACATCGCGGCAAGTGCTCAATAAAACCGCAGGTCAGGGCGGTGGTGTTTTGGGGCGTGCTCGGCATCCCGCCAAAAGCCTACTCACTTGGTTTTACTGCTAGAAAACCGCCGCGAGGGAAAGTAGCTCCCTCGCGGCGGTTTTGGCATTTGCCCAGATAAAACCTGCCAAAATAAACCTGTCCCTTTTTGGTAGGTTATCGTTTCCAAAAGTGGAGGATCAGGGTCGTACGGTTTTGCTGCTCGGTTTTGACCAGGATGTTGTGGATGTGGGTCTTGACGGTGCCCACGGCAAGGAAGAGCTCGTCAGCGATCTCTTGGTTCGATTTGCCCAGTACGACCAGACGCATAACTTCGGTCTCACGGTTGGAGAGCTTGTAGGCGTTGCGATAGAAGGGCATCTGCTCTTCGATGTGTCGATCAAGATCGCTGACGTTCTTTTCCTCGGGCGCCTCCTGCATGCGAATCGAAAGCACGTGATAGGCGTAGATAATGAGCAGGATCGCAAAGTAACACGCAAAGATGTTCTCGCTAAAGTTGCGCTCGGATAGGTACAGCTGCAGCCAGGAGGGCGCCAAGCTCATGGGGACCACCAGAATGTTGTAGAAATCCTCGGCAACGATGCAACCGACCAGAATAGCGCCGATAATCAGGTGCTTTTGTTGGTTGTTGACACGTGCCTTCAGCTCGACTTGTGTGCTCTTGCGTGCCGTCCAAAAGATATATAGCCCCACGAAAACAAGGAATACCTGACGCATCGTGTAGTAGAGCCATTGATGAATGGGGCCGTAGGGGACAGCGACGATAATCAGCAGCTCGCTCAGCAAGAACGTTGCGACGGGAATGACAAACTGCTTTTTTGAATGCTTGTCGAGCAAATCCATGGCAATGAGCCAAATAAAAGCCTGCGAAGCGGTCGCCACAAAGGTCCGCAACACAGGCATGGTAATTGAGTAATAGTCGCTGGCTGGAAAACTCTGGTTTTGCAGCGTGTATTCAAAAAAGAAAATCTCGGTCATCTCGATGGCATAGCAGATAAATACGCCGCTGCCATAGATAAAGAAGCGTCGACGGGACGAGGCATAGGCGGCAAGCGAGAGCACCGCCGTCACAATACAGATCACGAGTATCGCTAGGGTATAGAAGAACATCAGGGTGTTCATCTGTCACCGTCCCATCTCATTTATTCTATGGCCGAGTTCTGTATACCTTGTGGGATATAGACGTCTCAACCCTTCGTTTCATTGTGGATTAGGCGCCGAGATACAGCATAGCCGTATACCGTTCGTGGTTCTAGATGGTAAACCCCCTGTAAACTCTTGACCTGCGGGTTTATATTGGTTTAGAGGGGGTGTAACTCCGTGAACGGTCTTTAATCCCGAATAAACTAGGTAAAAATTGCATACGGGTGAATGATGGTCTTGTCAACACGAGGCGTGATGTTCGAGCGCCTCATAGTAATAGTCGGCAAGACCGGCGGAAAGGAAATCGACATGGCACTGCCTAAGGATTTCATCGACACCAACGACTTCACCAAAGAGCAGATCCTGGCTATCGAGGATCTTGGCCTGGCAATGAAGAAGGCCATCAAGGTTGACGGTTATTATCCGCACCTGCTCCGCAACAAGAGCCTTGGCATGATCTTCCAGCAGGTCTCCACCCGCACTCGTCTTTCCTTCGAGACCGCTATGACCGACCTCGGCGGCCATGCTCAGTTCTATGGCCCTGGCACCATCCAGCTCGGCGGTCACGAGTCCCTGGGCGACACCGCTCGCGTCATGGGCGACCTGCTCGACATCATGATGGCTCGCGTTGACCGTCACAAGGACGTCGTCGGCCTCGCCGAGGGCTCCGCTGTGCCCGTCATCAACGGCATGTCCGAGTTCAACCATCCCACGCAGGAGATGGGCGACCTCATGACCATGCTCGAGAACCTCCCCGAGGGCAAGAAGATCGAGGACTGCACCCTGGCCTTCATCGGCGACGCCACCCAGGTCTGCGTCTCCCTCATGTTCATCGCTTCCAAGGTCGGCATGAAGTTTGTCCAGTTTGGACCTAAGGGCCACCAGATCCCCGACGGCGGCCTGCACGTTGGCACCGTCGAGGAGCGCGCCGAGTTCGGCAAGCAGATGATGGCCATCGCCGAGGAGAATTGCAAGGTCTCCGGCGGCTCGGTCGTCATCTCCGACGACATCGAGTGCATCAAGGGCGCCGACTTCATCTACACCGACGTGTGGTATGGCCTGTACGACGAGGAGGTCTCGGGCGAGAACTACATGGACGTGTTCTATCCCAAGTATCAGGTCACCATGGACATGATGAACTTCGCCGGCCCCAACTCCAAGTTCATGCACTGCCTGCCGGCCACCCGCAACGAGGAGGTCGTCGACGAGGTCATGGACGATCCCGAGCGCTCCCTGTGCTGGGTCGAGGCCGAGAACCGCAAGCACTCCATCCGTGCTCTCCTTGCCGCCCTGGGCAAGCGCACCCCGCTCAACGACGAGGGTGTCGAGTACTCCGCCAAGGCTGAGCTCCACGCCGCTCTCGAGGCTCTCGAGCAGCTCTAAGCCTCAAGGCTTCTAAAAGCACGTTTGCGGGCGGCGGATGCTCGTCTCCTGTCGCCCGCTCACCGAGGCCCAAGCAATTGCCTTAATACCTTAGGGCCTCGGATCTGTCCAAGACTGAGCGAAGGAGCTCATCATGAGCGACGGAAAGAAAAAGCTTTCCTTCTTGACGGTCATTTCGACCATCATCTGCGTCGTCTTCGTTTGCGAGGCCGCCGCTCCTGCTGCTGCCATTGGCAACCAGCAGTTCTTCTGGTGGATCTTCCTGATCCTGACCTTCCTGCTTCCCTACGGCATGGTTGTTGCCGAGCTCGGTACCACCTATGACGGCGAGGGCGGCATTTACGACTGGGTACGCGATGGTCTGGGCGACAAGTGGGGCGCTCGCATTTCGTACTACTACTGGGTTAACTACCCGCTGTGGATCGCCTCGCTGGCTACCATGTTCCCCGACATTTTGGGCATGGTCTTTGGCGTCGAGTTCAACTTGATCGCCAAGATGGGTATCGATCTTGCCTTTGTGTGGATCGTCTACCTCATGGGCCGCTCCAAGGCGGCCGACTCCGAGTGGGTTCTGAACGGTGGCGCCATCATCAAGGTTGCCGTCGCCGTTATCGTTGGCGCTCTGGGCATTTGGTATGCCATGGAGAACGGTTTTGCGAACGACATGTCCGCTGCCACCTTCCTGCCCGAGCTCACCAACACCAACGCTCTCGGCTACCTGTCGATCATCATCTTTAACTTCATGGGCTTCGAGGTCATCTGCACCATGACCGACGACATGGCCGATCCCGCTCGCGATATCCCCAAGGCTATCATCGTCGGTGGCCTGTCCATCGCCGTGATCTACCTGTTCGCTGGCTTTGGCATCGGCGCTGCGGTGCCGGCCGATTCCATCGACCCCGACTACGGCATGATCGTCGCAGTCCAGACCATGGTGGGCGACTCCATGATCTTCAAGGTCATCTGCATCGCCTTCCTGATCACCCTGTTCGCCAACATGGCCGCCTGGTCCTTCGGCGTCAACTCCGTCGCCCGCTACGCTGCCGAGCACGGCAACATGCCCAAGGTCTTCGCCTCGATGATCTCGGATGACGACATGCCCAACGGCGCCAACCTGGTCAACGCCATCGTTGCCTCCCTGGTGCTGTGCCTGCAGCTCGTACCCATCGACGCCATCTCCAACGGTGTCTTCTGGATGCTCTTCGGCACCTCCGTCGTCTTCCTGCTGCTGACCTACATCCCGATGTTCCCGGCGTTCCTCAACCTTCGCAAGAACGACCCCAACCGCGAGCGTATCTTCACGTTCCCGTTTAAGGGCGCCATGATGAAGGTCATGCTGGCCATCCCTTGCATCGAGCTGATCCTGGCCATCGTTGCAACGCTGGTGCCGCTCTCTGCCGCTGAAATTGGCGACAAGCTCCCGATGATCGTTATCTTCATCGTGCTTCTGCTCATCGGCGAGGTTGTCCGCGTCGTCAGCGCCAAGGGCCGCGAGACCGAGTACAAGGGCCTCACTCCCGAGCTGGCAGCTCAGCGTCTCGCTGAGGAGGCCGCCGAGGCCGAGGAGAACTAGAGCACCCGGTTCTGGGGCTCCAACCCTCCTCGCGTACCAACGTGCGCTTCGTCGGGCTTGTCGCTCCCGACTCCGGGCACTCTAGCCTCTTCGGAGACGTGCCCAAGCGACAGGTTTGCTAACCATTCCCCGGGGTGGGTGTGAGCGATAGCTCCGGTAACCACCGCCCACCCCAATCTCTCTTCCGTATCCTTCGTGCGTTTTGTCTCCGCGCACTTGGTTACGTCGTCGCTTGCCGGTGCGATTCCGTGAAAACCGGCGTCGGGCGCCCCGACCTTTGCCGAGGAACGGGCGCCTACCATCTCTTGGTTTTAGGCTGCGGGCAACCCGCCCGCGGCAAGCGATCGTTCGATTTGGAGGAAATCTTATGCGTACGATCACCGAGTCCGAGTCCACCCCCAAGGCCGACGGCTTCTTTATGCCCGCTGAGTTCGCCCCGCAGGATCGCGTGTGGATGGGTTGGCCCCACCGCACCGACACCTGGGCCCACGGCGCCAAGCCGGCTCAGAAGCAGTATGCCGCCATCGCCCGCGCCATCGCCGAGTTCACCCCGGTTACCATGTGCGCCAACCAGGTCGACTATGCCAACTGCAAGGCCGTCTTCGAGGAGGACGAGAACGTCACCGTCATCGAGATGACCACCGACGACGCCTGGTTCCGCGACACCGCCGCCACCTACGTCATCAACGGCAAGGGCGAGAAGCGCGCCAACCACTGGCACTTCAACGCTTACGGTGGCCTTGTGGATGGCCTCTATTTCCCGTGGGACAAGGACGAGCAGATCGCCCTTAAGATGGCTGAGCTCTCCGGCTGCCGTCGCTATCGTCCCGATGACATGATCCTCGAGGGCGGCTCCATCACCGTCGACGGCGAGGGCACCCTTGTCGTGACCGACCAGTGCCTGCTTTCCCCGGGCCGCACCTGCTCTGCGGTTCTGGAGGAGGAAGAGGATCCCGAGTCCATCTGGCCCAAGTTCCACAAGAAGTTTGAGCCCTGGAGCGAGGAGCTTCGCGCCTATATGGACGAGCACCTCAAGGATTACCTGGGTGTCGAGAAGGTCATCTGGGTCAAGGAGGGCATCGACCCCGAGGAGACCAACGGCCACATCGATGACGTCGCCACGTTCATCGCTCCGGGCGTCATGGCCTGCATCTGGACCGACGATCCCGAGTATCCGTTCTACGAGCAGTGCCACGCTGCCTACGAGACCCTCTCCAACGCCGTTGACGCTAAGGGCCGCAAGATGAAGGTCTACAAGCTCTGCATGCCCGTGAACCCGCTGTTCATGGACCAGGCTTCCTGCGACACCATCGACGCCGACGAGAACGCCGAGCCGCGCGTCCCCGACGAGCCGCTGATCGCCTCTTACATGAACTACCTGGTCACCAACCACGGCGTTATCGTCCCGCAGTACGGCGACGAGAACGACCAGCTGGCCGTCGACACGCTCCAGAAGATCTACGACGAGGTCTGGGGCGAGGGCGTCTACAAGTGCGTCGGCGTCCAGTCCGAGCAGGTCGTCTTCGGTGGCGGCAACATCCACTGCATTACCCAGCAGGAGCCCTCGGCGTAACTCAGGCACGCCACCTTGGCGTTCACTCGTCGCTTACGTAGCGTCAGTACGCTACGCTCCTCGTTCGCGCCAATCTGGCGCACCTGAGCACGCCGAGTAAACGTCTGACTTTCCGAGCCGTGATGCTTCGGGAACCCAGCCGATCAATCGGACGGTCGGTGAATCGGACCATCTCGGGGCATTGATGGTCGGTTTATTCGATGTCTTGGTCGGTTGGGTTTTTCTTTGGGCACTCCGTTGCCTCCACTTCGGAGTGCCCTTTTCTTTGATTGAGTACGCGTCTGGCCTGGGATTTTTTGCGGGTTAGGCCAATTGTTCGCTTGAATTTCCCAGGTCAGACGCGTCTTCAATTGCCGAAAGTTATCGGTCGTGAACGCGGCCGTTTTGATCGGAGTATCTATGTACCAGCGTATCGTTATCTACACGCGCCTGTTCCGCGAGCGTTGGTCCAACAAATGCATCCTCTCCTCTCTCTGGGATGGCACCTGCACCGGTGACGCGGCCTGCAACCCTACCTTGGGCTGCGCCTTCGGTACAGATGCCATCCTTTTTGCTGTAGGGGGCGCGCGCCATGGCAGGTAAAAAGTTCTCCCTGATCGAGGTCATCCTTTCGGTTATCTGCGTCGTGTTTACCATCGAGGCGGCGGCTCCGGCATCTGCCATGGGTAACGTACAGTTCTTCTGGTGGATTTTCCTTATCATTACGTTTTTGCTTCCCTATGGTCTGGTGGTGGCCGAGCTGGGTACGGCGTTTGATTCCGAGGGCGGCCTGTACGATTGGGTTCGCTTGGGCCTGGGCGACCGTTGGGGCGCCCGTTGCTCTTGGTGCTACTGGGTTAACTTTCCGCTGTGGGTGGCAAGTATCGCCTGCATGTTCCCCAGTGTCATTAATGCGGTGTGGGGTATCGAGTTTTCACTCGGGATCCGAATTGCCATCGAGATTGCCTTTGTGTGGGGCGTCACGGTCATGGCAATGCAGCCGGTGGCGGAGGCCGATTGGGTTATGGACGGCGGCGCCGTCATCAAGGTGCTCATTACCGCTGCGGTGGGAATCGTCGGCATTTGGTTTGCCTGCAATAACGGCTTTGCCAACGACATGTCGTTTAAGACCTTCATTCCAGATCTGGGCGACACCAATTCGTTGACGTACCTATCGATTATCCTGTTCAACTTTATGGGCTTCGAAGTGGTCGCGACCTTTGCCAGCACGATGAAGAACCCGTCGCGTGATATCCCCAAGGCGGTTATTGCCGGTGGCGTGGCCATTGCGGCGATCTACATCATCTGTGGCATTGGCATTGGAGCCGCGGTTCCCACCGAGCAGCTTTCACTCGATTCGGGCATTGTGGACGCAGTCGCCGCTATGGTGGGGCGCACCCACCCGCTGACGATGGTCGTGGGCGTGGCCTTTTTGGTGACGCTGTTCGCCAATATGATCTGCTGGAGCTTTGGCGTCAACAACGTAGCGAGCTATGCCGCACGTCACGGCAACATGCCGCGCCCCTTTGCGCTGGTGTCCAAAAAGACCGGCATGCCCAACGGCTCGGCGCTCATTAACGGCTGTTTTGCCAGTCTGGTGCTGCTGCTCCAGATTCCGCTGGGTGAGGGTTCCGACGTCTTTTGGGTCTTCTTCTCGATGAACGTCGTCTTTCTGCTCATGAGCTATATTCCCATGTTCCCAGCGTTTTGGCGTCTGCGCAAGCACGATAATCGCTCGCGTGTGTTCCGTGCGCCTTTCGAGGGCAAGGTGCTCGCGGTGGCGCTTGCGATTCCCGTGGTGGAGCTCGTGCTTTCGATTGTTGCTACGATTGTGCCGCTCAACAGCTCACCTGCCGAGATGGCAAAGTTGCCGATTCTCGCGGGCGTAGTGATTGGCCTGTTATTGGGCGAGGTTTCGCGCCTCATATCGCGCCGCGGCCGAAGCGTCGACAATCCCGGCGTTGGTGCACGGGGGTCAGGTTACTTTGCACCAAAACAGTAAGCGCCGCGAGTTACGCAGCGCTTGGTGCATCTTGGATTACTGTTCGCGGTGCTCGGGATCGGAAACGAGCTTAGGCGCAAAGTAGGGGACGTGGCCCAGGTACGGGCGGCTGTCCGAACGCTCCTCGGCGATGCAGGGGACCTCATCGTAAGTAAGTGAGTCGCTCAGGTGGGCGATGGCCTTGGCGGCAGGAGCGACGAGCATCTTGAGCGGTGCGATAGGCGCCATGGCATCTCCTTTCCTGTATGCGACCCGTGCTTTGGCGCGAATGTATATGCCGCAAGTCTAGCATCCCGCCCAGGAGAGCTTCAAACCACCACAAAGGGGACAGGCACCTTTGTGGTGGTTTTGGCGTTTGCCCAGATGAAACCCGCCAAAATGAACCGGTCACCAGGAGAGGAAATGGCGTTGGGCGAGAATTTGGTTTGTTAAATAGGGTCCCGACCTGGGCTACTTATAGATTGTGGAAAACTCTATTGTCAGATTATGGCGAATGCTGCTGTAGGATTATGACATGCGCTACTACAGCCTATGGCAACGTACCTCATGAGCGCCGGCATGGTGCGAGTTGCCATCGCCACTCGCTACAGCGAGTAGCAGGCGGGCAAAACCACCGCAAAACCGTCGCAAAACCGCGATGAACAACCGCCGCGAAGGGGGACGGGCCCCTTTCGCGGCGGTTTTTTGCCTGCCTGGTGCGTCTCGGATGCAAGTGAGTAGACTTTTTGGGATCTGCCGAGCACATCGCGACAAACGCTCGATAAAACCGCAGGCCAGAGCTGCGGCGTTTTGGGGTGTGCTCGGGATCCCGCCAAAAGCCTACTCACTTGGTTTTCACGGTTAGTAAACCGCCGCGAGGGAAAGCAGCTCCCCCGCGGCGGTCTTAACGTTCGCCCAGATAAAACCTGTCACCACAAGGGGGATGGGCGCCTTTTGTGGTGGTTTTGGTACTTGCTTAGCGGGTTAGCCCTGCGTGTCGCCTCCGTACATGTAGACGATAAAACCGTCGCCGGTGTCTTGACTGTGATCCTCCAGGATGCGCTTCATGTTGAGGTGCTCGTAGAACTGCCAGTCGGAGTTGCAGTCGCTCATCAGGAAGAACTTGGTGCAGCCTGCCTTGGCGAGCTCGGCGCGCGCAAGGTCGATAAGCGCGCGGCCGAGCCCCTTGCCCTGCCACTCGGGCACGATGATGATCAGGTTGAGCTGGCCCTGGGCATACTCGTTGCCTGTGGCGGCAAAGCGATCCGCCGTGGCCTTTTCGCGACTGTCGCCGAAGAGCGAGCCCTCGAGCTTGGCGTCGGCAGCCTTTGCCATTTCGGTTGCCTGGGCGAGCATCTCGTTGTAGCAGGACTCCCACGTGGGGTTGGTGCGCGGCTTGCCGTCCTCGAAGATGCCGATGCAGCAGGCGGCGATAATGCGGCCCTCGGCCTCGGCGACAAGCGCGATAGGTGAGCGTTGCAGCTGCATAGCGATGTTAAAGCGCGCGCAGAAATCGGCAGCTTCGACGTCGCCGCGGTTGCGCAGCGTGTTGCACCACAGCTGGTTGTAGATGGCGGCGATGCCGGTCAGGTCGTCGAGCGTGGCGGCGCGCAGGGTTACGTTGTCAAGGCTCATGAAGGCTCCTTCCAAGTTGGGTCAGGCCACCTCTGAGTGTGACATGGACGCAGGGCGGCCGCATCAATCATTCGGCAGGCGAGCCCCGATCCCTCGGGGACGGAGGAAAAGGGGTCACGAGTGAGGATTTTCGGACGCTTGCCCGACGAGAGTGGATAATCTCCCACTTTGAGCGCGAACATGGGCCAAAAACGGGAGATTATCCACTCTCGTGGTGAGCGGGCCCTTGTGTCGATTCATTCCCTTTTTAGTAGGCTGTGCTTGCACTTTAGCGTGCGACAGCGGATAATGCCGAGCACTCGACAATACGCTTTTTGCTCTCTCTATAGATTGAGGAGGCCCCTATGGCCATGGATTTCAAACGTAGGCTGCCGATCCCCATGGAGATCCGCGAGGAAATGCCGCTTTCCGCCGAGCTTACCGCTAAGAAGCAGGCATTCGACGCCGAGGTCGCCAAGGTCTTTACCGGCGAGGACGCGCGCAAGGTGCTCATCATCGGCCCATGCTCTGCCGATCGGGAGGATTCGGTCCTCGAGTACATGAACCGCCTGGCCAAAACCGCCGAGGAGGTCAAGGACAAGCTCATCATCATCCCGCGTGTCTACACCAACAAGCCGCGCACCAAGGGTACCGGCTACAAGGGTCTACTGCACAATCCCGACCCCGAGGCGCCCGATGACCTGCTCGAGGGCGTCAAGGCCATTCGCCACATGCACCTGCGCGTCATCGAGGAGACCGGCTTCTTTACCGCCGACGAGATGCTCTACCCCTCTAACTATCAGTACCTTGTCGATCTGCTGAGCTACGTCGCTGTGGGCGCGCGCTCGGTCGAGAACCAGGAGCACCGTCTGGTGTCGAGCGGCATTTCGGTGCCGGTGGGCATGAAGAACCCCACTGCCGGCTCCACCACCGTCATGCTCAACTCCATCTACGCCGCTCAGGCGCATCAGAGTTTCATCTTCCGCAACTGGGAGGTCGAGTGCGACGGCAATCCGCTCGCGCACGCCGTTATGCGTGGCTACATCGGTCTCGATGGGCGCACCTACCCCAACTACCACTACGAGCACCTCGAGCGCCTGGCCGAGCGCTATACCGAGCACGCCGGCTATGCCAATCCGGCAGCGGTCATCGACTGCAACCACGACAACTCGGGCAAGCGTCCGCTGGAGCAGTATCGCATTTGCAAGGAGGTGCTCGACAGCTGCCGCCGCAACGAAGCCATTTCAAGGCTGGTCAAGGGCTTTATGATCGAGTCCTACCTTGAGGACGGCAACCAGCCGGTCGACGGCGGTGTCTTTGGCAAGTCGATCACCGATCCGTGCCTGGGCTGGGAAAAGACCGACTACCTCATTCACGAGATCGCGGAGCGGGTTTAGTTACGCGGGTTTTCGCTGGCTCTGCCAAGACATCGGCGGTCCCGTTGCTGCCGGGCACTCATTGGGGACAGACTTAAATGAGTGCTCGCAGAATGAGAGTGGATAATCTCCCGTTTTTAAGTAGTCGTTGGGGACGTTCTTGTTTGACTGGTCGTTTAAGAACGTCCCCAATGACTACCCTGTTGGCCTTTTCCAGGCCCTGTGGGCAAAAAATGGCAAATATGAGTACTGTTGCTATCGTAGTGTCATATTGCCGGCATAAGATAATAGACATAACAGAAAATATGTTCATTAACCTTAACACATATAAGCCCGCTATAGAACTATTTGAGTAATTTAGGGGCGCTTGCAAGCCGTGCGGGCAGCATATGGGGCTGTTTTGGCTGTTACTAAAAAGGTAACAGTACTCATATTTGCCATTTTTTGCCCACAGGGGCTGGAAAGGACCGTCAATTCGGCTCCAGGGGATGCGGCCCAAGGGCCGCAGAACGAAAAATGGGGGCGCTGGTTGTCCTGCGCCCCCATTCTTTGGGTATTGCGGTTGTTTGCCGCCGGTTTTACGCCGCCTCGTCGAACTGCGAGTTGTACAGGTCGGCGTAGAAGCCGCCCTGGGCGAGCAGTTCGTCGTGTGTGCCCTTCTCGACGATGTCGCCGTCGCGAATCACCAAGATTACGTCGGCGTTGCGGATTGTGGACAGGCGGTGCGCGATGACAAAGCTCGTGCGGCCCTGCATCAGCGCATCCATGGCGCGCTGAATAAGCTCCTCGGTGCGGGTATCGACGTTGGAGGTCGCCTCGTCCAAAATCAGCGCCGGACGGTCGGCCAAAATGGCGCGGGCGATGGTCACGAGTTGGCGCTGGCCCTGTGAGAGGTTGGTGCCCTCCTCATTGATCATAAAGTCGTAACCGCCGGCGAGCGTATGGATAAAGTGGTCGCAGCGTGCGGCGCGCGCGGCGGCCTCGACCTCGGCGTCAGTCGCATCGGGACGTCCGTAGCGGATGTTCTCGCGGATGGTGCCGTTAAACAGCCAGGTATCCTGCAGCACCATGGCAAACTCGCCGCGCAGTGCCGCGCGGTCCCAGTCGCGCACGTCGACGCCCTCGACGCGCAGCGAACCGCCGTCCACGTCGTAGAAACGCTGCAGCAGCTTAATGAGCGTGGTCTTGCCGGCGCCGGTGGGGCCGACGATGGCGATGGTCTGACCGGGCTGCGCCTCGCAGCTAAAGTCGTGGATGATGGTCTTGTCGGGCGTGTAGCCAAACTTGACATGGTCAAACTCAACGTGGCCGGGGCGCTTCTCGGGAATCTGGGCGTCGGCCTTCTGCTCCTCCTCGGGCGCGGCGAGGAACTCAAAGACGCGCTCGGTGGCAGCGGCCATCGACTGCATCGTGTTGCTCACGTTGCCCAGCTGCTGCACCGGCTGCGTAAAGTTGCGCACGTACTGGATAAAGCTCTGGATGTCGCCGGGCGTGGCATTGCCGGTCAGCGCGAGCTGTGCGCCCACCACGACAACGCCCACGTAGCCCATGTTACCCACCAAGCTCATAAGCGGCATCATCAGGCCCGATAGGAACTGCGAGCGCCAGCCACTAATAAAGAGACGGTCGTTTTGACGGTCGAACTCCTCGATTGAGGCCTCGGCGCGGTCGAACACCTGAATAACGTTCTGGCCGGCAAAGTCCTCCTCGATAATGCCGTTGACGGTGCCCAGGACTTGTTGCTGCTCGCGGAAGTACGGCTGCGAGAAGTGAATCATCACGGTCAGGATAATCGCGGCGGCCGGCAGTGTGAGCACGGTGACGCCGGTGAGCGGCAGACTGATCGAAAGCATCATGACGAGCACGCCGATAATCTGCGTCACCGATGTGATGAGTTGTGTCACGCTCTGGTTGAGTGACTGACCCAGCGTGTCGACATCGTTGGTGATGCGGCTGAGCACGTCGCCCTTGCTGTGGCCGTTGAAGTAGCTCATCGGCACGACAGCGATCTTGGCGGCGATCTCCTTGCGCATGCGGTAGCAAATCTTTTGCGTGACGCCGGTCATGAGCCAGCCCTGGATGAGGCCGCAGACAGAGCTTGCCAGATACAGGCAGAGCAAAAAGCCGAGCGTCTTGGCGATCCAGTCAAAGTCAACATCGCCGGTGCCGTTGACCTTGGCAACCAGGCCCTCGAACAGTTTGGTCGTAACCTGGCCGAGCACCTTGGGTCCCACAATGTTAAAGATGACCGAGCACACGGCAAAGGCGACGGCGGCAAACACGGCAATCTTGTGCTGACCGATATAGCCGAGTAGCTGCCTCATGGTGCCCTTAAAGTCCTTGGCCTTTTCGCCGCGGCCCATGCCACCCATACGGCCCATAGGACCACGCTGGCGGGTGGGCTTGGGAATCTGAGTCTTGGTCTTGTCTGCCATTAGCGCTCGCCTCCTTCCATGACGGCTTCAATTTCTTCTTGGGTGAGCCCCAGCTCCTCGGCGGAAAGCTGCGACTGTGCGATCTCCAGGTACGCTGGGCAGCTGTGCAGCAGCTCCTCGTGCGTACCGGTGCCCACCACGTGGCCGTCGTCGAGCACGATGATCTGGTCGGCGTGCATGATGGTCGCGATGCGCTGGGCCACGACCACGAGCGCGGCGTGGGTAACGTTTTTGGCAAGCTCCTCGCGCAGGCGCGCGTCTGTTTTGTAGTCGAGGGCGCTAAACGAGTCATCGAACACCACGACCTCGGGCTTTTTAGCCAACGCGCGTGCGATGGCCAGACGCTGGCGCTGACCGCCCGAGACATTGGAGCCGCCCTGGCTGATGGGGGAGTCGTAGCCGCCCTCGCGCTCGGCGATAAAGTCCTCGGCTTGGGCGATGCGCGCGGCCCGGTGCATGTCCTCGTCGCTCACCATGTCGCCGGCAAACTTGAGGTTGCTCTCAACGGTGCCCGAGAACAGACGACCCTGCTGCGGGATGTAACCAATGCGGCGGCGCAGCTCGGAAAGGGTCATGTCGCGCACGTCGATGCCGTCGAGCGAAATGCTGCCGCCGGTGACGTCGTACAGGCGCGGGATGAGCTGCACAAGCGTGGACTTGCCCGAACCCGTGGAGCCGATGATGCCGAGCATCTGGCCGGCGTGCGTGGTGAAGTTCACGCCGCTGATGACATCGGCGCGGGCATCGGGATACTGGAAGCTCACGTCGCGGAAGGCGAGCTCACCGCGCGGCGCGTTGGCCGCGGGCAGTTTGGGCGAGACGGGGTCGTTGATGCTCGTGGGACAGGTGATGACCTCTTCCACGCGCTCGGCTGCGACCTCGGCACGGGGTAGGATGACCGACACCATGGTGAGGATCATAAACGCCATGACGATCTGCATGGTGTAGGAGATAAACGCCATCATGTTGCCGACCTGCATCACGCCGTCGGACACGCCCTGCGCACCAAACCAGACGATAAGCACGGTGATGCAGTTCATGACCAGCATCATGAGCGGCATCATAAAGCTCATGGCTCGGTTGGTGTAGAGCTGCGTGGTCATCAGGTCGAGGGACGCCTGGTCAAAGCGCTCGAGCTCATGCTCCTCGCGGTTAAACGAGCGGATGGGCATAAGGCCGTCGAGCAGCTCGCGGGCGGTAAGGTTCACGCGGTCCACAAAGCTCTGCATCTTTTTGAACTTGGGCATGGTGAGGCCCATAAGCACGCCGACGACGGCCGAGACCGCGATGATGGCCACGGCGATGGTCCACTCCAGGCCGGTGTGGTTGGCCAGGACGCGCATGACGGCGACGATGCCCATGACGGGCGCCATGAGGCACATGCGGATAAACAGGGTTGCGGCCATCTGAATCTGCTGAATGTCGTTGGTGCAGCGGGTGATGAGCGAGGCCTGGCTAAACTTGCCCACCTCGGCCGGCGAGAAGTGCATAACCTTGTTGAAGGTCTCGCGGCGCAGGTCGCGGGCGATGGAGCAGGCGGTGCGCGAAGCCACGGCGCCGGTCAGGATGGTGGCGACAAGCGACACCAGGCACAGGCCAAACATCGTGGTCGCCATGCGGCCCAGGTAGGCGTTCTGCACGTCGGCGGGGTCGATGCCCTGTGCCTTGTACTCGTCCTGCACATAGCTCACGGCGCGCTGAGTGACGATGGAGCCCGACATGGAGCCCATTTTGTCCGCCATTTCGTTGGCGCCCTCGACGAGCTTGCCTTGGTCGATGAGGCCGTCTTCAACGCCTAGACGCAGGCTCTTCATGGTGATCTTGCCGCCGTCGGCATCAATCTGCTTTTGCATGTTCTGCGCCGCTGCGGCCTTCTGCTGCATCTCGGCGAGCTGCTCGGGCGTCATTGCCGCCATCTGCTCGGGGGTGGGCATGGCCTGGGGGTCGCTGTTGTCTTTCTCGCTGGACGCGCCCATCATGTCGCCCATGGAGCTGGCATCGATGCCTTGGTTGAGCGAAAGTACGACGGTCTCGGGCAGGCTCATGATGTCGGCAATCTTGCTGCCGTCGGCGCGCTCGTCCTCGGTGCCCTTGTACGTGCGGATGCCGTTCTTGTCCGCCTTGCCAAACGCAGCCTCTACCGTCTTGGCATCCTTGGCGCTCATAAAGAGTTCGAGGTCGTCGAGCGATTCGGCGCGAATGGTGTCGGGCACGGGCGAGGCGATGCCGCCTTGCTGCACGCCCACGTCGACGATGTCGCTCATGTAGGTAGGCAGTGCCAGATCGGCGTTGCAGCTGATTACGATAAGTACGATAGCTGTGAACAGTGCCAGGACATGCTTTTTAAAGAGCTTGAGAATCCTCACTCGGCATCTCTCCTTTCTTGATTGCGGTCGATAATTTCGTTGAAACGCCTTAGAAGGCGCACCATCTCTTGGGTATCTGTTTCGCCGAGCTGCTCGAGGAAGGCCGCGGTGCGGTCCTCGAATTCGCGACGCTTGATTTCGATATCTTGTCGGCCTTTGTCGGTCACCGTGACGTGTACGCGACGACGGTCGGTCTTTGAGTGCTCGCGCTCGACCCAGCCCTTGGTTTCGAGGGCGCGCAGGATGTTGGCGATGCGGGCGCTCGAGACCCAGGCGCGATCGGCGAGTTCGCTCGGCGTGAGCGAGCCGCCGGCGAGCATGAGGGCGCGCATGACGGCCATCTCGCCACTCAGGGCTTGGTCGGCAAAGCGCGTAATGCGCTGGTGAATGCTGCCAAACTCGGTAAAGAGCTGACGCCCAAGCTCATGGAAATCGGTATCTTCCACCGAAAACCCCTAACACTAGAAACTATTTTCGGTGAAAGATGATACCCGCATATTCGGGCCTCATGCAGTGGGCAATATAAAGAGCGCATAAAGAGTTAAAAAATTCAATTGCTGAAGCGTTTCAAAGAACTATTATGCCCGCGGTTAGGCGAGGGGTTGTCACCACCATGACGACTGGGACTCATATAATCGCCACGTGCGATGCTCCAACTTCCCGCGAGGAGACACCTTATATAAAGGGGGATGGAGTCATGGCATTTGACTTCACGGGCAAGACCGCGATTGTCACGGGCGGCACTCAGGGCATTGGTCTCGAGATTGCCAAGGGCATCGTTGCGGGCGGCGGACACGTCGCGCTCATCGCAAGGAACGCTGCTAAGGGCGAGTCTGCGGTGGCCGAGCTTGGCGAGGGCAACAAGTTCTATCAGCTCGATGTCGCCGATGCACCCAAGGCGCGCGAGACCGTCGAGCAGATTTTTACGGACCTGCCGCAAACCAACATCCTGATCAACTGCGCTGGCGTCATCAGCACCAAGAAGTTTGACGAGATCGACGACACCGAGTGGCGCCGCACCATCGACATCAACCTCAACGGCACCTTTACCATGATGAATGCCGTGTACCCGCACTTTAAGGCGGCCCACGCCGGCACTATCGTCAACGTGAGCTCTGTTGCTGGCAAGATCGGTGGTGGTCTGCTCGGTACCGCTGCCTACGCCAGCTCCAAGGCCGGTGTTAACGGTCTAACCAAGGCAGTCGCCAAGGAGGGCGGCAAGTTCGGCGTCCGCTGCAACGCTGTATGCCCGTCGCTCACCCTTACCGATATGACCTCGATTCTCTCTGACGAGAACTCTCAGCGCATCATCAACGGTATCCCCCTGGGCCGCGCCGCACAGGCAAGCGAGCCTGCGCAGATGGTGCTGTTCTTCGCTTCCGACCTCGCCAGCTTCGTGAACGGCGAGATCGGCGACTGCGACGGCGGCATCGTCCTGGACGGGTAATACCCCACGACGATTATTCGGCGACGGTTCCTGCGACTCGGGACCGTCGCCTTCTTTCTGACATAGGCGCGTGCGGCTACGATTCGCATGCATCCAAAGGAGATATATATGAGTGAATCGACTGCGGTGGAGGCGCCGGCGGCAAAGGAGCCGTTCTTTAAGATGTCCTCCATCCCGGGTGCCAATATTTTGGTGCCGCTTTTGTTGGGCTGCCTGCTCAACACGCTGTTCCCCGACCTGTTCAAAACGCTCGGCAGCTTTACGCTCGGCATGACCCAGCAGGGCGCAGGCCCGCTTGTTGGCGCTTTTTTGCTCATCGTCGGTACGACGATTTCGTTTAAGAGCGCTCCTGCCGCCGCTGCCCGCGGCGCCATCATCATCGCCGTCAAGCAGATCGTGGTCGTTGCCGTGTCGCTGCTCATCCTTTATGTATTCAACGACAACCTGTTTGGCATCTCTGCCATGGTGATGCTGGCCGCTTGCACCGGCGCCAACAACGCTATGTACGCTGGTCTGATGGGCACCATGGGCAATGAGGCCGAGCGTGGTGCCGTCGCAATCACCACGCTGGTTGTCGGCCCTCCGGTCACGATGATCGTGCTCGGCGCTGCCGGTCAGGCTCCGATCGGTTGGTCGCTCGTGGGCGCCATCCTGCCGATCGTCGTCGGCATTATTCTGGGTAACCTCTTCCCGAGCTTTAAGAAGATGATGGCACCGGCACTTTCCGCCATCATCGTGCTCGTCTTCTTTGCCATGGGCTCGACCATGACCTTTGGCCAGCTTATCAACGGTGGTCTTCCCGGCATCCTGCTCGGCGTGATCTGCTCGGTAGTCTTTGCAATTCCCGTCATCGCTGTCGATAAGCTCACGGGCGGTACGGGTGTCGCAGGTGCGGCCATTTCGAGCTGCGCCGGAGCCAATGTGGCCACGCCTGCTGCCATGGCAAGCGTCAACGAGGCCATGTACGGCGGCGCGGTGCTCGCGACGGCTACGGCGCAGGTTGCAGCATGTGCTATCGTGACGGCCATTTTGACCCCGCTGGTCACCAGCTGGTGCTACAAGCATTTTGAGGGTCAGGGCCACAGCAAGGCAACGACCGACAAGGCCGCCGCAGCCGCCTAATGCCAAGCGGCAATCAAAGCTAAATAACTAACCATGCCACAGGGCGGTCCCGGGGGAAATCCCGTGGCCGCCCTGCAGTTTCTGCGGGGTCTCTGGGGCACTTTACCCTGCTAAAACTGGCATAACAGCTAGAGTGAACGTCGTACAAAGGCAAGGAAATATACCAAACAAATCGGTGAACGGTAGTTGCTCGCGCTCGCATTTCCTGCGGATTTGTTAAAAACGCCCTAATGGTATAAAAAAAGAAACATATAACAGCCCTGATGAAGGGGGTGGCTATGTTATCCTTCTCAAACGGGTGAAATCTTGGGTTTTGGGTTGCAGTTCCAAGGTGGACAAACGTTTTTCCCTGTACCAATGTGTGGTGAAGAACGGAAGAAGCCGGTAGTGCAAGCCGATAATTCAAGAATTCAATAAGCAGCGGTGTGAGAGAGCGCCGCATTACACGTAACTAGGAGCGTGGTTACACAATGCAGGAGGCATGGGAAGGCTTCAAGGAAGGCATCTGGACGGGAGAGGTTGACGTCCGAGACTTCATCCAGAAGAACTACACCCCCTACGAGGGCGACGAGTCGTTCCTCGCCGGCCCGACCGAGCGTACCAAGGAGCTGTGGGGCGAGGTTCTCGACCTGCTGCTCAAGGAGCGCGAGCAGGGCGGCGTCCTCGATATGGACACCAAGACCGTCACGGGTATCGTGAGCCACCCCGCTGGCTACATCGATAACGCCCACCGCGAGAAGGAGACCATCGTCGGCCTCCAGACCGACAAGCCGCTCAAGCGCGCGCTGCACGTCAACGGTGGTATCCGCATCGCTTGCCAGGCTGCCAGCCAGCACGGCTACAAGGTCGACGAGAACGTTGTCGAGCGCTACACCTTCGAGCGCAAGACCCACAACGCCGGCGTCTTCGATGTCTACACCCCGGAGATGCGCGCCTGCCGTTCGGCCCACATCATCACCGGTCTGCCCGATGGCTATGGCCGCGGCCGCATCATCGGCGACTACCGTCGTGTCGCCCTGTACGGTGTCGACTACCTGATCAAGGACAAGGAGGCCCAGAAGGCTTCCACCCCGACGGTCATGACCGCCGACAACATCCGCGATCGTGAGGAGCTGCAGGAGCAGATCCGCGCCCTCGGCGAGCTCAAGATGATGGCCGAGACCTATGGTTTCGACATTTCCAACCCTGCTACCAACACGCAGGAGGCCATCCAGTGGATGTACTTCGCCTACCTCGCTTCCGTCAAGGAGCAGAACGGCGCCGCTATGTCCATCGGCCGTACCTCCACGTTCATCGACATCTACGCTGAGCGCGACCTTGCCAACGGTACCTTCACCGAGGAGCAGATCCAGGAGTTCGTGGATCACTTCATCATGAAGCTCCGTATGGTCAAGTTTGCCCGTACCCCCGAGTACCAGGCCCTGTTTACCGGCGATCCGCAGTGGGTCACCGAGTCCATCGGCGGCATGGGTGTTGACGGCCGTACGCTCGTTACCAAGATGAGCTACCGCTACCTGCACACGCTCGAGAACATGGGCACCAGCCCCGAGCCCAACATGACCGTTCTGTGGTCGACCCGTCTGCCCGAGAACTTCAAGAAGTTCTGCGCCAAGACTTCTGTCGCCAGCTCCTCGATTCAGTACGAGAACGACGACCTCATGCGCGTTTACCACGGCGACGACTACGGCATCGCCTGCTGCGTGTCCTCCATGCGCATTGGTAAGGAGATGCAGTTCTTCGGCGCCCGTGCCAACCTGGCCAAGTGCCTGCTCTACGCGCTCAACGGCGGTGTTGACGAGGTCTCCAAGAAGCAGGTCGGCCCCAAGTACCGCGCCGTCGAGGGCGATACGCTCGATTACGACGACGTTGTGGCCAAGTACAACGACATGATGAAGTGGCTCGCTGGCGTGTACGTCAACTCGCTGAACATCATTCACTACATGCACGACAAGTATTGCTACGAGCGCATCCAGATGGCTCTGCACGACAAGCACGTGCATCGTTGGTTCGCTACGGGCATCGCTGGCCTTTCCGTCGTGGCTGACTCCCTGTCCGCCATCAAGTACGCCAAGGTCCACCCCGTCCGTGACGAGAACGGCATCATCGTCGACTTCGAGACCGAGGGCGAGTTCCCCAAGTACGGTAACGACGACGACCGCGTCGACCAGATCGCTCACGACGTTGTGCACCAGTTCATGGAGTACATCCGCATGAACGACACCTACCGCAACTCCGTGCCCACGACCTCGGTTCTGACCATTACCTCCAACGTCGTGTACGGTAAGAAGACCGGCTCCACGCCCGACGGCCGCAAGGCTGGCCAGCCGTTCGCCCCGGGTGCTAACCCCATGCACAAGCGCGATAGCCACGGCGCCATCGCTTCGCTGTCTTCGGTTTCCAAGCTCCCGTTCCGCGATGCTCAGGACGGCATCTCCAACACCTTCTCCATCATCCCGGGTGCGCTCGGCAAGGAGGACCAGGTGTTCTTTGGCGATATCGACCTTGATCAGCTGGGCGAGTAACTATTGTTAGTGCTATACTAACAATAACGATTACTGATTAGTGCGCCGGTTTCGGCCGGCGCCTATCGATCGAAGGAGACACATTATGAAGGTTTCTGAAGTTTCCGAGACTCAGGCCGATAACCTGGTCCACATGCTCGACGCTTACGCCGAGAAGGGTGGCCACCACCTGAACATCAACGTCTTCAACCGTGAGACGTTGCTCGATGCTCAGGCTCACCCCGAGAAGTACCCGCAGCTGACCATCCGCGTTTCCGGCTATGCCGTGAACTTCCACACGCTCACCAAGGAGCAGCAGGACGAGGTCATTTCGCGTACCTTCCACAACAAGTTCTAAAGGGGTTTAACTCCCGCAGGATCGCGAGGGCGTAATGGGCTTCTCCCCAGAACGTCCTCGGACATGAAAGTGCCCCGCCGTGCGCTTCGCTCGGCGGGGCACTTTCGTCCTGCGGAATGTTCTGGGGAGAAGCCCATTACGCCCTCGCGGGTCTCCTGTGTAGTCACCCTTTAGGCGGAACTCTCCTGATGGGTTGAGCGTTCTGGATTCTTGCTTGCTACCGTTTATCGCGTATAGCTACCGTTTGCGGAGTAAGTAACACTTAGCAATAAACCGTGTAGAATCTCAGTTAAGCACGGAGTTTTCCAGGGAGACGCTGTCCTTTGTTATGTGCAAAGGGCGGCGTCTCTTTGGCGCTTGGACGCCGTTGTGCAACAGTGCGCCGGGCGTGTGTCATGTAGTGAAAAGCCAACGTCGAGATAGGTCGTGATAAGAATGGGCAAGTACGTAATCGTGGTTGAGTCTGGGTCGGATGTGACGCCGGAGCTCTGCGAGCGCTACGGCATCGTGCGCGTGCCCATGCATGTCACGATTGGTGACGAGACCGTCGAGGACGGCTCGATCGATCCGCTCGAGATTTATTCGCGTTGCAACGAGTTTGGTGTGATGCCCAAGACCAGTGGCTGTTCGCCAGCGGATTTTGCGCATGTGTACGACCGCATCCATGCCGAGCAACCCGACGCGACTATTTTGCATCTTGCATATTCCGAGGCCACGACCTGCTCGCATCAATCATCGAAGATCGCCGCCAAGGGTCGCGATTACGTCTACTCCATGGACACGCGCTTTGTCTCGGTAGGCCAGTCGCTCGTTGTCGTCGAGACTGCCAAATACATCGAGGCCCACCCCGATGCCACCGTCGACGAAATTTTCGCCTTCACCAATTCGGTCATGGACCGCGTGCTGTTGGGCTTTGTTCCTACGGACCTTGCCTTCCTTAAGGCGGGCGGTCGCTTGTCCAACGTTGCGTTCCTGGGCGCCCATCTGCTCAAGATTAAGCCCTGCATTGAGGTAACGGGCGGCAAGTTCGTGGCAACCAAGAAGTTCCGCGGCTCTATGCTCAAATGCGCCCGCGCCTTTATTGACCATATGGTTGCCAAGGGCGAGATCGACTACTCGCACATTGGCTTGGCATATTCGGTAGGTCTTTCCGAGGAGCTGCGCGACGACATGGAAGTCTATGCGCACGACCTGGGCTTTAAGGACATTACCTGGACTCAGGTCGGCGGCGTCATCTCGAGCCATTGCGGCCCGACCGCCTTCGGCGCGGTGCTCACGCTTAAGGCGTAAAGGCCTGGCGTCTATCGATATCTATTGCCTCGGCGGCGGGTGGGTTGTGACAACCTTCCCGCCGCTTTTGTGTGGGGCCAAATAGAACAACCCAATTGACCACTAAACCGTTTCACCATCATGCGTATGGGCTAGAATGGCTCTGGCATTTATGTAACTAAAACCAAGGAGAGGCAAGGTAGCGCGAATGGCAGAAATGACGCTTGAGGGTGTGGACGCTCGTCCCGAGGACTCTGCGTTTGCCCTTGGCCGCGTGCATTCGATCGAGACGATGGGAACGGTCGACGGACCCGGCATCCGCTTTGTGGTGTTTGTTCAGGGCTGCCCCATGCGCTGCGCGTATTGCCACAATCCCGATACCTGGTCGGTCAACGGCGGCACCATGGTGACCGTCGAGCACCTGATGGATGAGTTCCAGAGTAACCACGAGTTCTATCGCAGCGGTGGCATTACGGTGTCCGGCGGCGAGCCGCTTCTGCAGCCCGAGTTTTTAGCCGACCTGTTCCGTGCCATGCATAACAACCCCGATGGCCGCGTGCATACCTGCCTGGATAGCTGCGGTTATGCGTTTGACCCCAACCACCCCGAGAAGTTCGATGCCGTTCTCAACGAGACCGACATGGTGCTGCTCGACATTAAGCATGCCGATCCGGTTGAGCATAAAAAGCTGACCGGTTGCGATCCCGCACGTATCCTGGCGTTTGGCGATGAACTGGCGCGTCGCAAGATCAAGGTCGTTATCCGTCACGTGGTGGTGCCGGGCATTACCGACACGGTGGAGGAGTGCGAGAAGCTCGGTCGCCTCATCGCTCCATGGCACAACGTGGTGGGCCTGGAGATGCTGCCGTATCACACGATGGGTGTCGTCAAGTACGAGCAACTGGGCATTCCCTATAAGCTTGAGGGCGTGCCCCAGATGGATACCGCTCGCATGCCCGAGTTGCGCAATGCCGTTATGACCGGCATGAAAAAGCGCCGTGCGGAGCTCAAAAACGCCATCGACTAGCAAGTCATTTTTGCCCCTTTATGATACCCGCGCCGCGCTGGTCTAGCGGCTTCGTATCGCGCGGTTGAGTCAAAATGCTGGTACCATACCGTGGATAAGCAACTTGCACGGATTTGGGGGATGGCATGGCAACCATCGCGATCATAGGCGCACTCGAAAAAGAGGTTGCGCAGATTAAGGAAGAGCTGAGTGGCGCGCATGAGGCGCAAGAGGCGGGCTTGACCGTTGTGAGCGGCGAGCTCGACGGTCTGACGGTGGTCGCCACGACCGCTGGCATGGGTACCGTGAACGCCGCTGGCGCAACACAGCATCTCATCAGCAAATATGCTCCGCAGGCCGTTGTGTTTTCGGGCATTGCGGGTGGCCTAAACCCTAAGCTCCATATTAACGACATGGTTATAGGCAAGTGCCTGCGCTATCTCGATACCGACACGTCGCTCATTGCAGAGTCTGCGCCGGGGCTCGAGGAGTTTGCCTCGACGCCGGCGTTGGCTGATGTTGCCGCCGTCGTGCTTGCCGAGCACGGGTTTGTGGACGCATCGCTGGATGTAGCGGCTGCGGAGAAGGACCCCAAGCAGTTCCTGTGTGGCACTATCGCCACGGGTGACCGCTTTGTTACGGGTGACGCCATGCGTACCGCTGCGATTGAGGCCACGCATGCCGATTGCGTCGAGATGGAGGGCGCGGCAATTGCGCATGTCGCAACCAAAAATGGTGTCGATTGCCTGGTGTTGCGCGCTATCAGTGATAATTGTGACGAGGCGTACGATGCAATTTGCGAGCGCGAGTTCGATCTGTTCGAGTATGCACGTGTCGCAAGTGACATCACGCTCGATATCGTCCGCCGCATTGCCGCTGCGCAATAGCGCGTCTATTTGTAAGAACCTACGACCAAGGAGTGTCCATGGCCGATTCCATTAACTACCAGCTTGCCAAGTTCGTCGCCAGCTACGGCAAGGTTTCGCAGATTCCCGAGTCCACCTGCCCCGAGGTGAGCTTTGTCGGCCGCTCCAACGTGGGCAAGTCGTCGATTATGAACAAGCTCTTTGGCCGCAAGAACCTGGTCAAGGTTTCCAGCACGCCGGGCAAGACGAGCAACATCAACTTCTTTGAGGCCGACGACGTGCATTTCGTGGACCTGCCGGGTTACGGTTTCGCCCGTCGCTCCAAGGCCGAGCGCGACCGTTGGGCCGAGCTCATCGGCGACTTCTTCGACTCCGAGCGCAGCTTTAACTTGGTCGTCTCGCTGGTGGACATTCGTCACGACCCCAGCAAGCTCGACCACGACATGATTGACTACCTACAGGGCAACGAGTTCAACTTTATCGTCTGCCTCACCAAAGCCGATAAGCTCAGCCGCACCCAGCAGGCCCGCCAGGCAGCAGCCATCAAAAAGCAGCTCAACGTCCCGGCCGAGAATGTAATCATCACGAGCTCCCAGACCGGCACCGGTATCGACGAACTCAAGCGCCGCATCGCCGAGGCCTGCCTCTAATCGAGCTACAACCCCTCAAAAGCTCTTATCTATATCACCTCAGTGATAGTTATTGGTAAACTATCACTGTGGTGATATTTTTTAGGAGGCCGATATGGAGCTGTGGCACGGGTCGGAGGTTGTTGTCGAGCATCCGTCGCTGGATAGATGTAAGCAGTTCAACGACTATGGACGTGGGTTTTATTGCACGCCACATGAGGAAATGGCGATGGAATGGGCATGCCGGACCGAGTCCGATGGTATCGCGAATCGATATGAGCTCGATATGGATGGTCTCGCGGTCTTGGATTTGGAGTCCGGGGAGTTTTCAATTCTTAATTGGCTTGCGATTTTGGCCGACAACCGGGAGTTTAATGTCTCGACGCCGCTGGCACGCGAAGGACTTCGCTATCTGCTGGATAACTGCCTGATTGATATTTCTCCCTATGATGTTATTCGAGGCTTTCGCGCCGACGATTCCTACTTTTCGTTTGCAAGACAGTTCGTTAACGGCATGATCTCGCTCAGGCAACTGCAACTCATTATGCGCTTGGGCGATTTGGGCATCCAATACGCTCTTATGAGTGAGCGCGCGTTCTCGGCGATCAGGTTCCGCGATTGGAAGCAGGCCTCGGGAGCTGAGTTTTATCCCAAACGATTTGAGCGAGAACAGAATGCTCGACGTAAGTATCTGGATACGATAAACGGATTTGACACCGAGGGTGTCGACATTAGGGATTTGATGGCAGGGAGGGTTGATTTAAATGATCCAAGAGTTAACGGATTGTGGGCCGAGTAGGACATATCCCGTCTATTACCTCGAGGACGCAATGAACAACCTAGGCGACTGCTTTGACTATGCCGTTAATGATTATGGAGCAGAGGGATCGGAAGTTGCTGAACTCTTTTGCCTCAGCGGCGTAGCTCGCGAGTTCGAACGCGGCAACGCATGGGTCGTATCGGGAAAATCGGGCGTTGAGCTGTTCGCGCTTATCGCCGAAAGATCGGGCTATCAAAACAGGCCTATACCGGACTGCACCTATCGATTTGAGAAGACTCCGGAATATTGGGCGGGCTGGATGCTGGCATACCTGCAGTGGCGTTTAGGGGAGTCTTTCGAAGATCTGCTGCATGTCGTTCCATTTGATGCGCTGCGCGGTCTGTACTATCCCTGGCATGAAGCCTCAGAGGAACGTGTGGCGCGTCTTATTTGCGATATGGCGAAGAAAACACCTCGTCAAACTAAACTGGCGCAAGCAAGAAAGAGGCTCAAGAAAACCCAACAAGACCTGGCATACGAATCGGGCGTATCACTCCGCTCAATCCAAATGTACGAACAGCGCCAGAGAAACATCAACGAAGCATCGGTAACAACCGTAAGGGATATGGCGAAAGTCCTGCACTGCAGCATCGAAGACATCTTAGAGCCAGTCTTTGAATACAAAGAAACTAGCGCAGCCTAAACCAAGCACACAGCCGATGCCCGCCTCTAGGAAGTGCTCCAGCCTAGCAAGAGCCCCTACCAATAAAAAGCAACTATCAGCCCGGCGACTTTCCAGAGCGTAGGTCCCTGTAGCCGCCGCCAGCGAAGTTAACATAGGGGAGGCCAGGGGCTTTGCCCCCAAATCTTTCCGCAGGACGACAGGACCCCCGCCGCACGAAGTGCGCAGCGGGGGTCCTGCCATGTCCGAGGACGATTTGGGGGCAAAGCCCCTGGCCTCCCCGGCGGGTATAAGGTACGGCGACTACAGGTATTCGATCTGGGCGCCTTCCGTGTCGCACGTCAGAATATGCGTATCGCACTTGGGGAACTGCTCGCGCAGCTTGACCTGCAGGAACTTCGCCACGATGGTATCGTCGGTTACGGCCATGAGGGTCGAGCCGGAGCCACTGATCCAGATGGTCTTGGCGCCGCCATTAAGGCAGGTGTCGCGCACAGCGTTGTAATCGGGAATCAGGCGGCGGCGATAGGGCTCCTGGATGCGGTCGTCGTTGACGGCGGCAATTAGGTCAAGGTCGCCGGTCTCCAGGCCGCGCGTCATGCCGGCGATGCGGCCCATTTGCCATACGGCGGTGGAGAGTGGAATCTCCTGCGGCACAACCTTGCGCGCCTCGCTCGTATGCACCTCGTAGGGCGGAATCACGGTAATAAAACGCAAGCGATCGCTCACCTCGTAGCGCAGGCACTGGGGGAGCGAATCAGTCGGCGTAAAGGAGCAAACGGCACCGCCCAGGATGGCAGGGGCGACGTTATCGGGATGGCCCTCGACCTCGGTGGCAATGCGGACGAGCTCGGCACGGTCGACGGTGTGGCCCGTCAGCGCGGCGGCCGCCATGATGCCAGCGACGACGCAGGTGGAGCTGGAACCCAGGCCGCGAGCGACGGGCACGTCGGTCTGGATGTCGATGGCAACGGGGAAGGCCTGCTCGCCCCAGGCGGCCAGAGCATCGACAAAGCTCACATAGACCAGGTTGTTCTCGTTTTGGAACTCCTCGGGGCAGCCCGTGATGGTGAGCTTGTCGGTACGCTCGAAGGTGAAGTGCGAGTAGAGGCTGACGGCCATGCCGAGGGTGTCGTAGCCGATGCCTAGGTTGGCGCTGGTTGCTGGGACGGTGATTTTGATCATGTGGGTCCTCCTGGGCGGGTCTGGCCGTTTAGTTCGCTGCTCGGGCAGTCCTGGCTCGCTCGGAAAGCACATTAAGTGCTTTCCGGCTCGTGCGGAACTCGCGACGAACTAAACGGCCAGACCCGCTCGCATGCTCGTCATCATCCCGAAAGCTTAATAAAAAGAAGGTGCGCCGGCTTTCGCCGGCGCTTAATAAGGGGTTTAGTTGGTGCTCATTCGTTTTGCTGCAGACTCGACGTAGCTTGCCATCTCATCGACGTCGCAGACGTCTTCAAAGCGGACGGGCTTGGACTCGAGCTCGGCAAGTTGTGCCGGGGCGACCGTATCGGTGGCCTGCTCGAGCACACGCATAGCCTCAAAATCATCCTCGGGAACGTCGAGGCCCAGAGCGTCGCAGCAGGCGCGCGGGAACTTGTAGGGGCTGGCGGTCGAAAGCAGCACGCGGGCCTTGGCGCCCTCGGCGGGGGGGACTTTTTCAAAGACGTGATAGCCGCAGGCGGTGTGCGGGTCAATCACGTAGCCGTTTGCGTCCCAGCAGCTCTTGATGGCAGCGCGGACTTCGTCCTCGCTGGCCCAGCCGCAGCCAAAGACGCTCTGAATCTTTGCGAGCAGATTGGCGGGCACTTCGTAGCGACCGGTCTGTGCCAGCTGCTCCATAAGGCCGGCAACGAGCTCGCAGTCGCCGTCGGACAGGAAGTAGAGCATGCGCTCCAGGTTGGAGCTGATAAGGATGTCCATCGACGGCGAGATGGTCGTGAAGAACGGACGGTTGCGGTCGTAGACGCCGGTGGTCAAAAAGTCGGCCAGCACGTTGTTCTTGTCGCTTGCGACGACGAGCTTGGCGACGGGCAGGCCCATGCGCTTGGCGTAGTAGCCGGCCAGGATATCGCCAAAGTTGCCGGTCGGCACGCAGAACTCAACGGCGTCGCCGGCCTCGATAGCGCCGGCACGCAGCAGCTGCGCATAGGCGGCAAAGTAGTAGACGACCTGCGGCACTAAACGGCCGACGTTGATGGAGTTGGCGCTCGAAAGCACGGTGCCGGCGGCCTCCAGGCGCTCGGCAAGCTCCTTATCGGCAAAGATGCGCTTGACGGCGCTCTGGGCGTCATCGAAGTTGCCGCGGATGCCGCAGACAGCGACGTTATCGCCCTCCTGCGTGGACATCTGCAGATTCTGCACGCGGCTGACTTTGCCCTCGGGATAAAAGACGGTGATGCCCGTGCCCGGAGCATCGGCAAAGCCGGCGAGTGCAGCCTTGCCGGTGTCGCCCGACGTGGCGGTGACGATCATGATGCGCTCGGCGCCGCCGTCCTTGGCGGAGGTGCGGGCCATGAGGCGGGGGAGCATTTGCAGGGCGACGTCCTTGAAGGCGCTCGTGGGGCCGCCAAAGAGCTCCATTACATAGGTTTGAGGGGCGTCGGCGCCCGGTGCGGCGTCGAGTTTGACGAGCGGCGTGACCTCTTCGCTTGCAAACGTGCCGCGGTATGCCTCATTCACACAGGCCGAAATTTCTTCGGGCGTGTAATCATTCAGTAACATTCCCAACACATCTTGAGCGATTTCAAAGTACGATTTATCGGCAAGTGTGCTGATATCGAGCTGCTGGGTGCCAAGCTCGTCCGAGACGAACAAACCCCCGTCGGGAGCGATGCCGGTGCGGATTGCTACCTTACTTGAGCACGATAAAGTGCGTCCTCGTGTACTATGATAAGTTCCCATATAACACTGCTCCTCGGATGCCTTGGTCCCAATCGGTGAACCCATGGTATCAGAGCGCGCAAAACAGGTTTGCAGAGGCTTTTAGAAAGGTAACCTCCACGCCATGATAAAGATTGCCAAGTTTGGCGGCTCGTCGGTCGCCGACGCCGAACACTTCAAGAAGATCAAGGCCATTGTCGATGCCGACCCGGCCCGCCGTTTTGTGGTGGTTTCCGCCTGCGGTCGCCGCTTTAAGGGTGACACCAAGGTGACTGACCTGCTCTATCTGGTTAACGCACACGTTAAGTATCACGTGTCGTGCGAGGAACTGCTCGAGGACATCGGCCAGCGCTATTTTGATATCGCTGACGAGCTGGAGCTCACCTATCCCATCCGCGAGGAGTTTGCGGCCTTTGCCGAGCGCGCCCGCTCGGGCGGCTACTCCACCGAGGAGCTCGTGAGCCGCGGCGAGTACTTTACCGCCCGCCTGATGGCCGAGTACCTGGGCCTGCCGTTCCTGGACGCCGCGACGGTCGTGGCGTTCCATCACGACGGTACGCTCAGCATGAACCGCACTTCCGAGCTGGTGCAGGAGTATGGCCAGCAGGGCGGCTTTGTCATGCCCGGTTTCTACGGCGCGACGCGCGAGGGGCAGATCAAGCTGCTCGACCGCGGCGGTGGCGATATCTCGGGCTCGATCCTGGCCAAGTGCCTGGGTGCCGACCTGTACGAGAACTGGACTGACGTCTCGGGCTTCTATTCTGCCGATCCGCGTATTGTTCCCGAGGCTCAGCCCATCGCGCGCGTTACCTACGAGGAGCTGCGCGAGCTTTCGTACATGGGCGCGAGCGTTCTGCACGAGGAGGCCGTGTTCCCCGTGCGCGAGGCGGGCATTCCGCTGGTCATCAAGAACACCAACGCCCCGCGGGATCCCGGCACCATCATTAGCGAGACCGCAGACGAGGGCGAGGCGGAGCCCATCATTACCGGCGTGACCGGCAAGCGCGGCTTTGTCGCCATCAACGTGGCCCGCGACCGTACCAAGCCCCGCGTCGGCTTTATGCGCCGCGCGCTTTCGGTTTTCGAGCGCTATGACGTTTCCGTTGAGCATATGCCCACCGGCGTCGATCGCTTTGGCGCCGTGGTGCAGGAGCAGGATGTGCGCGATTCGCTGTACTCGCTCGTGGGCGACATTCAGCAGGAGGTCGAGCCGCTCGAGATCGAGGTTGTTGAGGGCCTGGCGCTCATCGCGACCGTCGGCCGCAACCTGCGCGGCCGCGCCGGTATTTCCGGCCACCTGTTTGGTATGCTCGGCCAGGCCGGCGTGAGCGTGCGCATGATTTCGCAGAGCTGCGACGAGATCAACATCATTATCGGCGTCGAGGAGAAGGACTTCGACCTGGCGATTCGGACCATTTACCGCGCCTTCTCCGACGAGAACGGCATTGTAAAGGTCTCCGACCTGGAGGCTTCCGCGCCGGTCGATCCCGCCCTGGCCGCCTTCCGCAAGTAACGACCATCCCGGTAGATTTTTGGGACATGCCTAAAAATCTACCGTAGGGCGTTTCGTTTCGGTTTCGTTTCGACGGGGCGGGTTTCATGCCCGTCCCGTTTTTGTATAAACTGGGCAAGAAAAACCAGCCTGCTCGGCGTGCGGGCAAAAGCCACAACCTTTAAAGGGGGAAGCATGAAACAGTACACGGTTGCTATTTTGGGCGCGACGGGAGCCGTGGGCACCCAGATGCTCGAGTGCCTCAACGAGCAGGAGTTTCCGGTTGGCAAGCTCAAGCTGCTAGCGAGCGCGCGCTCTGCGGGCAAGACCGTTGAGTTCCGCGGCGAGCAGATCGTGATTGAGGAAGCTTGCCCCGAGGCCTTTGAGGGCTGCGACATCGTGCTCGGCGCCGCCGGCGACGATATTGCGAAGGAGCTACTGCCCGAGGCCGTCAAGCGCGGCGCCGTCGTGGTCGACAACAGCCACGCCTTCCGCATGGATCCCGAGGTGCCGCTGGTTGTGCCTGAGATCAATGCCGACGACATCAAGTGGCATCACGGCCTTATCGCCAATCCCAACTGCGCGACCATCATCGGCCTGGTTCCTACGTGGCCGCTGCATCAGCTCGCCGGCGTGAAGCGCATGATCGTCTCGACGTATCAGGCGGCTTCGGGTGCCGGCGCTCCCGGTATGGCCGAGCTCGAGGCTCAGCTGGCCGCCCTGGGTCGCGGCGAGGAGATTCCCGAGCCGCGTGCATTTGCCGCCCAGCTGGCGAGCAACCTGATTCCGCAGATTGGCGGCGTCAAGGAGGAGGGCTTTACCTCCGAGGAGATGAAGCTGCAAAACGAGGGTCGCAAGATTATGCATCTGCCCGAGCTGCGCGTGAACTGCACCTGCGTGCGCGTGCCCGTGCTGCGCTCGCACTCCGAGAGCATTACGCTTGAGTTTGAGCGCGACATTACGGTTGAGGAGGCCCGTGCTGCGCTGGCTGCCGCTCCCAGCGTCAAGCTGGTTGACGACATGAGCGCCGAGGATGCACACGACCGCTTCCCCATGCCGATGGATACGTCCGACCAGGACCTGATTTGGGTCGGCCGCGTGCGTCGCGACATCTCGAACCCCGAGGCCGCGCGCGGTATCACCTTCTGGTGCTGCGGCGACCAAATCCGTAAGGGCGCGGCAACCAACGCCGTCCAGATCGCTAAGCTGCTCTGCGAGTAGTTTGACCTGTCCGGCGGGGGCCGGGCTTGGTTTTCAGAACGTCCTCGACCATGTGTGGCGCTCCTATTTGGCAAGGTGTTTTTTAGAATCCATTTTGCGCTCGGCCTCGAAGGCTTGCCTGTCCCAATCGAGCGGAAGTCCGGCCTCGACCCATGCCTCGTAGGCCCTCCTTATGGGCCTGAGCTCCCTTTGGCCCCTCTCCAGCATCGAGATGTACTTCTCGCTGGTTCCCAATATGGACGCCGCCCTCACCTGGCTGACCTTCGCCGCGCGCCTGGACGCCACGAGCTCCGAGGCGTCCTCGGGCCTCCTGATCTCGTGCGGGTGCATCAGCGCCCGGTACGCCTCCCTGGCCACGTAGCGCTTGAGGCACCTCATGACCTCCCTGTCGCTCTTTCCCCGCCCCCTGGCCCTCTCGGCGTACTCGGCGGTCTCGGGGTCGCGCATGACCCTCTGCCTCGCGATCTCGTGCAGCGCGCTGTTCGCCTGCCGGTCGCCGCCCCTGTTGAGCCTGTGCCTCACGGTCTTGCCGCTCGAGGCGGGGATGGGGCAGGCCCCGCATATCGCCGCGAACGACGCCTCGGAGCGCAGCCTGCCCGGGTTGTCCCCGGCCGCGACCGCGAGCTTGGCCGCGCTCACGGGCCCGCACCCGTACATCGCCAGCAGCGCGGGGCAGTTCTCCTCCAGGGACGCCTCGATCGCGCGCTCCATGTCGAGCGCCGCGTCGCGTGCCGCCTCCCACAGGTCCGCCAGCGCGCCGAGCGCGGCGCCCAGCGCGCCCTCGGCGCGCACGGAGGGGAGCTCCTCCATCAGCCTCGGCCCTCCCATGCCGCGGAACCTCGACCTGAGCCCCTCCGGCGCGGTGGTGAGCAGCGACCTCGCGGTGTTTATCGCCGAGGTCCGCGCCTTCACCGCCCCGGAGCGCGCCGCGAGCATGCAGCGCACCCCGTCGACCCACCCGTCCTGGCTCTTGGGGGTCCCGAGCTTTGAGCCGGACATCGCCGCGCGGGCGGCCCTCTCCGCGTCCGCCTCGTCGCACTTTCCCTGCCCCGGGCGCCTCCTCTGCATCCTCGCCGGGGAGAGCGCCTCGCGCACGGGCATCCCCAGCGACGCGAGGTGCCTGGTGAGGCCCGCCCCGTAGGACGACGTCCCCTCCATCGCGACGCAGGCCGGCTCCCCGGCCGCCGCGATCGCCCCGGCGAGCGCCTCGTAGCCCGCCGCGTCGGCGGGGAACTGGCGGGACAGGACCTTGCGGCCCCTCCAGTCGAGGACGCACAGCCAGTGCGAGTCGGCGTGGGTGTCGACCCCGCAGAAGACCGGCCCGCGGGCGCCGGGTGTCGATTCGGTTCTCATGTCTCGCTCCGTTCTTTCCGTGCTCGCCTGGACCGGGCAGACGGCACACTGACGGGGCGCGATAGAATGCGGTTGTTCGGGTCCGCGGTATCGCTCCATGCTCCTATTAGGTCATGCGGCGGTCTCGGCTCGCCGCGGCCCGCGCGGGACATGTCAGGAAACGAGGGCAGCCCTGTGGGCGCCAGCGGAATGTGGGGTCACCGCGCGGTCCGCATCTGATGGTGTCGACGTCAATGGTATACGGGCGCATCATCGACGTCTTCAATACAGACAATATCAGTGCGGAATGTTCTGAAAACCAAGCCCGGCCCCCGCCTGCGGTGACGCTGTTGCGAGCGCTCTGCGATGGGGACGTTGTTGGTTGGGGCCGCTGGGCTGATGTGGGGGCGCGTGGTTGTTGCGGGCTCTGGTCCCGGCGGCGGCCTCGGCGCTTCGCGCCTGCCGCCTGGGTCTACTGCGGGGCCGTGGCGGCAGCGGCGGCGCTTCGCGCCTGCTGCCTGGGGTGACTTTGGGCTTGGTGCGAATTGAGGTCTAATACTTTTCCCGTGAAGTGAACGACCTTATTTGGACCCCCGAAGCATTGGCATATTTTGACCGCTATTTCCTGCGGTTTTGCAGCGCGAATCCTGCGGTTTTTTGGTCTAAAGGTGTGGATGCTCCGGGGCTTCGTTTTTACTCGTTCACTTCTCGGGAAAGTATTAGAGCTCAGCTGGCGGGGGTACCGCCCTGGCGTCGAAGCCCCGCGTCTTCTTCGCTTGATTGGGAAAAACAGCCTCGCTGAAGTAATTGCGAGCCCGCCCGGACGTATCTGCGGAGGTTGTCTGCACAGTTCGCGGTATTATGTTTGCTGAGTTTTGAAAGGAGCCGCTGGTGGTCACGACGACGTTTGCCTCGCCTTTGGGCGAAATCTTGCTTGCCGCTGATGGCCGCGGTCTGACGGGGCTTTGGTTTGAGGGACAGGAGCATTTTGGCTCCACGCTTCTCCGGGAAGACTCCGAACATGTTGAAGGCGCCGACGCGGTTTCCGGTATTGGTGGCATGTCGTCGGTGAGTCCGGCAAATGGTGCGGCCTCTTCGGTGCTTGAGCGTTCCTGGGCTTGGCTGAATGCTTATTTTGCAGGGCAGGAACCTCGGTTTACGCCGCCGTTGCATATGATCGGTACGGCGTTCCAGCGTGAGGTTTGGTTTGAGCTGCTTTCTATCCCACGTGGCGAAGTCGCTACGTATGGCGAGATTGCCCAGCGTATTGCGGCTCGACATCGTGTGCCGGGAAATGAAGCGCCCGCTGTGTCTCCTCGTGCGGTGGGGGCTGCGGTCGCGCGTAATCCCATTTCGATTATTGTGCCGTGCCATCGCGTGGTGGCGGCCGACGGATCGCTCAACGGATATGCCGGTGGGCTCAATCGCAAGGAGTGGCTGCTTCGGCTTGAGGGCGCGTACGAGGAGTAACGCCAAGGCACTTTGCATAGCCAAGACGCCCTGAAAGAACGAGTCGCCGTCCTTTCGCGGTCGGCATGCGTCCAAGTGCTCAGCATCTGCGCCTTAAGTTTGGCTAAGCCATATTCTGCGCATTTAAAAACGTGCAGGTTGAGCAGCTAGGGCTGCGCTAAGGCAGCTGGCGGTGCGCTATCATCGGCAGTATCGAAACCTGTATAGCCGTGCGCCAAAGGAGCAACTATGAAGCTGATGCTTGCCGAGGACGAACCTGGTCTCTCCCGCGCCCTCACCGCGATTCTTCAACATAGCGACTACGAGGTCGACACCGCCCTCGACGGCTTGACGGCGCTCGAGAATCTACTCACCAACGATTACGACGCCGCAATCCTGGACATCATGATGCCCGGCATGGACGGCATCGAGGTGCTCAAGCGTACACGCGCCGCCGGAAATCGACTGCCCATCATCATGCTCACGGCAAAAAGCGAGGTGTCCGATAAGGTCGAGGGCCTGGATGCCGGTGCCAACGATTACCTGACCAAGCCGTTTGCCGCCAAGGAACTGCTTGCGCGTATTCGTGCCATGACGCGCGCCGCGACGGCAATTGACGCCACGACGCTCAGCGTGGGTAACGTGCGCCTCGACACGGCGGCTTGCACGCTTGTGGGACCCTAGGGCGAGGAGCACCTGGCCAATCGCGAGTTTCAGCTTATGGAACTCTTTATGCGCAACGCCGGCACGCGCATGCCCACTGAACGTCTGATGCTCGAGGTTTGGGGTGAGGACGCGCCCGAAGGCGCCAACGTGGTGTGGGTCTATATCTCGTACCTGCGCAAAAAGCTGACGGCGCTTGGTGCCAACGTTGCCATTCGCGCGTCGCGTAACCAGGGCTATTCGCTCGAGGTTGTCGAGGAAGGCGAATAAGCGTGAGCGCGAGCGCGTGGTGCAAGCGCATGACGGAGTGGTTTCACGCCGCCTCGAGTAGTACGGGGCGGGCTAATTCTGTTGACGCATTGGGCCGCCGTCTGCGTCGCAAGTTTATCCTCGTTGCCATGGGCGCCGTGACCGTGGTGCTCACGCTTATCATCGCCGGCATCAACATCGTCAATTATTCGCATGTCTGCAAGATGGCCGACGCTCGCCTGGACTATATTCTGGCGGGCAAGGACGGTATCGATTGGGGGGACGAGCCTAAAGCCGAGCCCGCTAATGGCAAGGATGCCGGCGATAGCCAAGCGGGCGTTCGCATCAGACACTTCGAAGGCATGACGGCGGAGTCTCCCTTCGACACGCGCTACTTTACGGTGACGATTGACGCCGGACAGGTTGCCGATGTCAATACGGCCCGCATTGCCGCGGTTGGTGCCAAGCGCGCCGCCAGTATTGCCGCAAGGCTGCATGCCAAGGGCTGGACCTCGGGCTTCTCTGGCAATTATCGTTATACGACCGACGTCCAGGACGACGAGATCACCTATGTGTTCGTGGACTGCTCGCGCGAGCTTGCAAGCTTTCATTCGTTTTTGAGCGCGAGCGTGGCGATCAGTTGCATTGGCTGGCTGGCGGTGCTGGCAATTGTGGCGGGTGCCTCGGGCGCGGTGATTCGACCGATGGTCGAGAGCTACAGCAAGCAAAAGCGCTTTATTACCGATGCGAGCCACGAGATCAAGACGCCGCTGGCTGTAATTGACGCCGCCAATGAGGTACAAGAGATCGAGAGCGGCGAAAGTGAGTGGACGCAGAGCATTCACGAGCAGGTTGCGCGGCTGACGGCGCTCACGGAACGTCTAGTGTTTTTGGCACGTATGGACGAGGGCTCGGCGGGCTTTACCATGACATCGATCGATCTTTCGGAGGCCGTGGACAAGGCTGCGGCGCCGTTTGAATCGGTGGCGGTTTCGCGCGGCAAGCGTCTGTCGACGTCGATTGCGTGCGGCGTGCGGGCCCATGCCGATGCTGCGGCGGTGGCGCAGGTGGTTGAGCTGCTTCTGGACAACGCCACGCGCTATGCGAGCGAGGGCAGCGTGATTGAGCTGAGCCTGCGTGCCGTTTCGCGCGTTCAGGGTAAGGGCGCCACCGAGCTTGTCGTATCGAACGCCGTGGACGAGCTGCCCGAAGGCGACCTAGATCGATTGTTCGACCGCTTCTATCGTGCGGACGTGTCGCGCAGCTCCAAGACGGGCGGCTCGGGCGTGGGCCTATCCGTGGTGCGTGCCATCGCCGAAGCCCATGGCGGCTCCGCTACCGTATCTGGCCACGACCATCAGATCACCTTCACCGTCCGTCTCTAAAACCTGCAAAAAGGGACAGGTTTGTTTTGGCAGGTTTTATCTGTGCAGACGGCAGCGGAGGCTGGCGGTGATCGGCGCCATGAACGCCACCGACCCAAATAAACGCACCTCTAACTGCTAAAATATGGACATCGTTGTTCGGCTCCCGAAGGAAAGGAGACGGTCATGCAGTACGAGATCGGCGGAGGGGCTTTCCCGGTTGTTACGTGCAACCTTAGCGACGGCGAATCCATGATCACCGAAAGCGGTGCCATGGTCTGGATGACCCCCAACATGGAGATGTCCACCTCGGGCGGTGGTATAGGCAAGATGTTCTCTAAGGCTTTTTCGGGTGAGGCGTTGTTCCAAAACATTTGGACCGCGCACGGCGATGGCATGATTGCGTTTGGCTCTTGCTTCCCCGGCCGCATTATACCGATCGAGATTGGCCCTGGTAAGAGCTGGATTTTGCAGAAGCGTTCGTTCCTTGCCGCGGAAAGTGGTGTTGAGCTGAGCATCCACTTTAACAAGAAGGCAAAGACCGGCGTCTTTGGCGGCGAGGGTTTTATCATGCAAAAGCTCACGGGCTCGGGTATTGCCTTTGCCGAGATCGACGGCGACCTAGTTGAGTACGAGCTTGCTGCTGGCCAGCAAATGATTGTAGATACCGGCAACGTGGCCGGCTTTGAGGAGACGGTGAGCATCGACGCGCATATGGTCAAGGGCGTCAAAAACATCATGTTTGGCGGTGAAGGCGTGTTCAACACTGTGCTCACCGGTCCGGGGCGCATCTGGCTGCAGACAATGCCCATTTCCAATCTTGCGGCAGCAGTGGCTTCGATGACCAACAACAATAACTAATCGTGTATAGGATGACGCGCGCGGCGGGCCCGGCCTGTCGTGCGCGTTTTTTGGTGGCAAACGCCCTGTTTATCGGGTGCGGCTGTGCTCCTGCAGCGCATAGATCGACTTATCCATGTTGAACAGGTAGGCCACGACGCAGACAATAAAGAACGTCGGCAGACTGCTAAAGCCAAAGACCTCGCAGCCAATAAAGATGGGCGCGAGCAGCGTATTGGTGGCGCTGCCAAAGACGGCGGCGTATCCCAGCGCGGCGCAGAGCTCGACGGGCATGCCGAGAATCCCGGCGAGTACGACACCCAGGCTGGCTCCGATGGAGAACAGCGGCGTCACCTCGCCACCCTGATATCCTGCGGCAAGCGTGGCGATGGTGAGTACGAATTTGAGCGCCCAGTCCCAAAGCATGATCGACGCCTCACCGTTGTCACCCAGTGCCGCGGATATCAGGTTGGTGCCAAGGCCGCAGTATCGCCCCTGCCACAGCGCGAACAGAATCGCCGACAGCGCAAGGCCCATAACGGCAACGCGTATGTAAGGGCTGGGGAGCAGCCGCGCTGCAAGGGTCTTGGCATGGGCAAGGCACCAGGCAAAAGCTCCACCTACCATACCAAACGCGATACCCAACAACGCCAGTCGTCCAAGACCGGGGAGGTCGAGCGCATACGAGGCGGTAACGGCGACCTCAAACTTCTCGAGCCCCAGAGCGCCGGAGGTCATGCTTGCGGCGAGCGAGGCTGTAAGCGCGGGAAACAGCGCGCGGTATTCCATGCGTCCTGCGACCAGTACTTCGATCGCAAAGACCGTGGCGGCGAGGGGCGTTCGGAAGAGTCCGGCAAAGCCGGCGGCCATGCCGATAAGCAAAAACGTGTTGCCGGGTTCTCGGAAAGGTAGACGTCGGCCGATCCAATGCGAGACGGTTGCGCCGATCTGCACGGCTACGCCTTCGCGTCCCGCGCTGCCGCCAAAGAGATGCGTGGCCCACGTGCTCAGCATAATGAGCGGCACCAGACGCGGGGAGATGGCGTCCTCGCGTCCGTGACCTACGTCGAATACTAAGTTCATGCCCCGATCGGTGCCTTTGCCCCAGGTGAGGTAGGCAAATACGATGGCCAAGCCCATGAGGGCGAGGAAGGGAAGGAGCAGTACGATGTGCTCGTCACGGAAGGCGCCGATTGCCAGGAGCACACGACCAAAAAGGGCACTGATGGCGCCAACGATAACGCCGATAGGGATTCCGACGGCGCCCATGAGCACGAGACCGCTATAGGTGTTGACCAGGCGTTTGATTCTGCTCGAAGCGCTGCTTTCTGACATTTTGCTTTTCGACACTTGCTCTCTTGATAGAAAAAGAGCTGGAGTTGCGCATCGTTGAGAGGCTTTCCAGCTTTAGCAAAACAAACTTATAAGATGCGACGGGCCGCGTCAAGATAATTACCGGACGGCCTAGGAGGCGGCTGGTTGGCCGGCTTAAAACCTAGCGCGTGAAATGACGCCCCACGCTATTCAGCGCGCTTGATAGGATGACGAACCACGGTCTTAAGTTTCTCCGGTGCGCATTTGCGTGGATCGGAGAGATAGATTTCGTGATGTAAACGGGTGTCTGAGAAGTCGGGAACATAGCCCAGCTCGGTCGTGTATTCATGCATAGCGTCTACGGTCGCCGGTTCGTTGTCGTAGGGCCCGGTGTGCATGCATTGAACGCAGAGACCCTCGTCAACTTTAAGCAGTTCGACGGCGGAAAAGTCCAGTTTCTTTTTGGTCGTGGCTTCCGCGACTGCCCAGTCAAAGTCATCTCGGGTGACGAAATCGGGCAGGCGGATGCACGAGATAAAGTTGAAATTGTCCTTGCGTACATAATCGATGCCGCCGCTCGGGGACTCTTGCCACCAGAAACCCTCGAGCGGCGGTACCACAAAGTCGAAATAGCCCTCGATACTCCTTGAGCCTTTCTTCGACATCTTGACGGTATAGGCGATGCCGTAAAGTAGCGGCAGGGCGTTTTGATACTCGCCACCTTCGGTATTTGGGTCGCCCTTTCCGCGAACGGCAACGTAGCTCATAGGCGGGACTGTTACGATGCTCGGCTTGCTTGCAGGTTTGTAGAGCCCCTTGCATTCCTTCTTAAAGTCGAACGCCATGTTGGCCGCCTTTCTGCGTATTGGCCTGCTTAGATAGTTGAATCATATCATAGAAACGAACAGCTGTTCGAATGATTTGGCTGACAGATTGAGATGCGTGCGTTGTGTTTGGCGGTCGGCCTGACCCCGTTGATGATTTCTCGGCCTCCCCGGCGCCCTATCTATAGCTGCCGTTTCCCCATATAAAACCTGCCAAAATAAACCTGTCCCTTTTTGGTAGGTGGGAAATGGGTAATACTAAAGAGTTATCCGACCAGATGGGAATTAATCGATGGCCTATATCGAATTCAAAGACGTCATCAAGGCATACGGCGAGGGCGACGCCCGCATCCACGCGCTCGACGGCGCGAGCTTTACGGTCGAGCGCGGCGAGCTCGCCATCATTCTGGGCGCTTCGGGCGCCGGTAAAACGACGGCGCTCAACATCTTGGGCGGCATGGACACGGCAACTTCTGGCACCGTGACGGTGGACGGGCGTGACGTGAGCTCTGCCAACGAGGCTCAGCTTGTGGAATACCGCCGCGCCGACGTCGGCTTTGTCTTTCAGTTCTACAATCTGGTCCCTAACCTGACGGCGCTTGAGAACGTCGAACTCGCGGCGCAGATCTGCCCCGATTCGCTCGATGCCGAGCAAACGCTTCGCCAGGTTGGCCTGGGCGACCGCCTCGCTAACTTTCCGGCGCAGCTTTCGGGCGGCGAGCAGCAGCGCGTATCCATCGCCCGCGCGCTGGCTAAGAACCCCAAGCTGCTTTTGTGCGACGAGCCCACGGGCGCGCTTGACTACAAAACCGGCAAGCAGATCTTGCAGTTGCTACAGGACACTTGCCGCAAGCAAGGCATTACGGTCATCATCATCACCCACAACTCTGCGCTGGCGCCCATGGCCGATCGCCTGATTCGCTTTAAGAATGGTCGCGTGGAGAGCGAGACGGTCCAGCAAAATCCCGTGCCTATCGAGACGATCGAGTGGTAGCGCCCATGGACCAGGACCGCCAAAACAGCCAGCGCCGCGACGCGCAGAACACGGAGCGCGAGCAGGATTTTACGACCTACCGCACCGCCCAAAGCTCAAACGATATGGTGCCGACGGTTTTTCGCCGTGGCATCTACCGTACAATCCGAGGCAGTCTTAAGCGCTTCTTGTCCATCGTGGTCATCACCGCGCTCGGTGTGAGCGTGATGTGCGGCCTCAAAGCGGGGTGCGAGGACCTGTGCGATTCGGTTGACGCTTACTTTGACCAGCAGAATGTTTATGACATTAATGTGCAGTCGACCTATGGTCTTACGCGTGACGATCTTGCGGCCATTCAAGAGGTCGACGGCGTCGAGACGGCCGAGGGTATCTACACCGAGACCGCCTACACCGCCGTGGGCACAACGCGCGAGCGCGTGGTCGTGCAAAGTTTCTCCAAGGAGAATATTGACCAACCGGTGCTAGTACACGGCGAGCTGCCCGAGACTTCGGGCGAAGTGGCAGTGACCTCACGTTTTTTGAAGGCTTCGGGCAAGAAAATCGGCGATACGGTGAGCTTTGCCGCCAACGATGCGAGCTCGTCGAACCAAAGCGCCAAGGACCAGTTTGCCGATGGGGACTACACCATCACGGCAGAGGTTCTCGATCCCACCGACGTGAGCTCCGACTCGACGGTCAACGCCTTCCGTGCCGCCTCGGCCGCGGACTACAAGTTCTACGTGAGCGAGGATGCCGCGACGTCGTCGTCCTATTCCGCGATTCACGTGGTCGTCGAGGGAGCCAAGAGCCTCAACTCCTATTCGGATGCCTACTCGGCAAAGATCAATGAGGTCAAGGGCAATATCGAGAAGATCCGCGAGGAGCGTGAGAAGGCGCGCGCTCAGGAGTTGACGGTCGACACACCGGCGAGCTTGGACGCGGCTGAGCGTCAGGCGGATATGGTCTTTGGGATCGAGCAGGACAACATCAACCGCATGGCCGAGGGCAGCGACGAGCGTGCGCAGGCGCAAGCCGACCTGGACCAGCGCCGTGCCGCCGCCGGCCAGCAGTTTGCCGATGCCCGCGCCGAGCTCTCTGACCTGGGCGAATGCACCTGGTACATCCAGGACCGCGGCAATATCGCAAGCTACTCGAGCGTCGAGAGCGATAGTTCCTCAATCGAGGCCATCGCCACCGTATTCCCGTTTATCTTCTTTATCGTCGCCGTGCTCATCAGCCTCACCACCGCCACACGCATGGTCGAGGAGGAGCGCACGCTCATTGGCCTGTACAAGGCGCTCGGCTACTCGCGCGGGCGCATCCTGTCCAAATACGTGGACTATGCACTGTGGGCGTGCCTGATTGGCGGCGTGCTCGGCAACGTCATCGGATTCGTGGGCCTGCCGCTGTTCTTGTTTACGGTGTTCGACGACATGTACTCGCTGCCCCAGATGCTGCTTTCGTACGACATCGTGTCATCGCTCGTATCGGTGGCGTTGTTTACCGTGGGCGTGGTGGGCGCCACGATTATCGCCTGCCGCCACGAGATGGCCGAGACCCCGGCCTCGCTCATGCGTCCCAAGGCCCCGCGCGCCGGCTCGCGCATCTTGCTTGAGCGCATCGGCTTTGTCTGGCGTCGCATGGGCTTTTTGAACAAGGTGGCAGCGCGTAACCTGTTCCGCTACAAAAAGCGTGCCTTTATGACCATCTTTGGTATCGCGGGATGCACGGCGCTCGTGATCTGCGGTATGGGTATCCGCGATACGTCGGTGGCGCTTTCGCCCAAACAGTACGGCCACATCACACGCTATGACCTGCTGGCGGTCGCCAATCCCGACGATTTTTCGCAGACGTGCGCGGCGTTGGATGAGCGCAGTGCAGCCAAGGATTCCAACGTGACCGTGACTTCGACGCTGCCGATTATGACCGACAACGTCACCTTTACATTTGGCGGCAAGAGCGAGACCGTGCAGCTGATCGTGGTGCCCGATGACCGCACGGGTGACTTGGGCGATTACGTGCGCCTGGAGGATGAGTCCAAAGAACCGCTCGCCCTGCGTGACGGAGATGTGTATCTGAGCAAGAGCTCACAGCTGGTGCTGGGGATCAAGCCGGGTGACACGGCACACGTCCAGGATTCGTCGCTCAATGTTGCCAAGGTCAAAGTCAGCGACATCTCGCTCAACTATCTGGGCAATACGCTTTACATGACGCAGAGCACCTATGAGCGCGCGTTCGGTCGAAGTGCACGCCTTAACGGCGTCTTTGTGCTGCTTAAGGGTTCGTCGGCTGACCAGATTGCGTTTAGCAAGAAGCTTAAGAGTGACGGTTGGCTCACAATTTCGAGTACGTCCGAGCATTGGGAGAATTATGAGGCCAACTTCACCATCATCAACTCGGTCGTGGTGCTTGTGACCTTTATGGCGGCGTGCCTGTCGTTTGTGGTGGTGTTTACGCTGTCTAATACGAATATTTCGGAGCGCGAACGCGAGCTGGCGACCATCAAGGTGCTGGGCTTCCGCCGTGGCGAGGTGCATCACTACGTCAACAAGGAGACGTTGATTCTTACGGCGATCGGAGCCGCGCTGGGCGTACCGCTGGGTGGTGCGCTGGCCGAGAGCTTTACGTACATCTTGCAGATGCCGTCATTGTACTTTGACGTCGAAGTCGAGCCGCTGAGCTACGTGCTTGCCGTGGTGCTTTCCTTCGGCTTTACGATCATCGTCAACCTCGCTACCAATCGCACCCTCAATAAGATCGACATGGTCGGCGCCCTCAAGAGCGCCGAGTAGCCTGCCAAAAAGGGACAGGTTTATTTTGGCAGGTTTTATCGGGGCAAACGCCGGACAACCATTAGGTGGCCCGGCGTTTGCCCCGTCAAACGGGCTTTCCATTTGCCTTTCATTCTATTTGGTTTTCGCTCGCAGGCGTGGATGAGAGGCTCTCTTTGGCCTTCGAGATTGGGCTTGTATGGGTCGTATGCCACAAAATGGGCCTATCTACTACGTTTGCTACCACACCCTCGACCGTGACAAAGATTATGAAATTAAAACCGCAGGTAGAGGGCTTGCCAGTTTTCGGAAAAGGCGGGTATGGTCGGCCCTCTCGAGTTAAACGTAGTAAATAGGCCCTTTTCTTGGCGCGCGGTCAGCTCAATGCTAATCTCCGTGCCGGAACTGACCCAGTTGTTTGTAAGTTGCGGTGATATACGGACTGTTTGGCGCTTTGGAGCTTCAAAACAGTCCCTATCTCACCGCAACTTAGGAGAAGGGCGGGGGCGGTTGGGTGCTGGTGGGTCGGAGCGTGTTAGGCCTGTTTGCGGTGCTTCCATTGTTTGCGGCACCAGCGCATGAGCGCCTTTATGACGGGAATCGTGATGAGGATGATCCATGCAGGATGGGGCTGTCCCAAACAGAGCCACATGTAGAGGAACCAAGCGATGGCGGCTGCCGGGTAGATGGCCTCGATCAGCTTAGACAGGTGGCGCCGATCGATGAAGTCACCAATCGCGTAGTAGACGGGAACCAGAAAGACGAGGAAAAGCCCCATGCCCCATGTGCCGTAGACAATGCCGAGCACCAGATAGGCGAGAGTAACAAGTGCGGGGAAGGGGAATTTGTTCCATGCACGTCCGACCTTGGTGTGGAAATGCTTGCCATGATGGTCGAGCTTGTCGTGTGCTTCCTTCCAGCTGGAAAACGTTTCGCCGTCGATGGTGACGGTGCCGTCGTCATTGGTGCGCACGCTATGTCCATCGTCCTCAAGCGTATCGATATGCACGCCGCCCGGCCCCACATGCACCTCTTCGCCCTTGCGCTCGTTGGTCACATGGATGCCGCTCCAACCAACATGGACTTCCTCGCCCTTATTGGGATCAATGACGTGGATACCGCGCGCGAGGGAAATGTCGACAAGTGGTTTGTCGCCGCAATCGGCGTGCTCGGCAGAATCCTCAGCCTCGTCAGCCACATCCGCCGTCTCGGTGTCGGCGCTACCGTCCTCCAGGTCGTCGGCATCGTTGGCCGCCTCCCCATACAGCAGCTCATCCAGCGACACGCCATACAGCGCGGCGAGCGCAATAAGGTTATCGGTATCGGGCGAGGATTCGCTGCGCTCCCATTTACTGACAGCCTGACGACTCACACCCAGCTGGGCGGCAAGCGCCTCCTGAGAAAGCCCGGCAGCCTTGCGGCGATCGACGAGGCGCTGTGCCATCGCAAGATCCATGGTGGTTCCTTTCGTTTGATGGTCGAATCGAATGAGCCGAGTATGCCGAGAACAACCGGTAGCGACCACCATTTCTAGTTAGAATCTGCCCCAACCCTACCGCAACTACCGGTAGCAACCCCTAACGACCAGCCATTTTAGGACAAATGTCAGTGCAAGTAGCAGCCAAGAGCCCCCACTCAGTAAGTTGCGGTGGAATAGTTTTTGGATTCAGCCATTTGCGGACTAAGCAGGAACTATTTCACCGCAACTCAATTCCAGCCCAGGCACCCGCAGCAAGAAGACGAATAGCCCCGGCGAGTATGTAAACGCAGGGCCCTCCGACCCCGCCCGACGATTTCGATTGGCGACCTTTGACGGAGTCAAGGGAGGAGCCAAATCGAAATACGTCGGGCGGGGTCGGAGGGCCCGATGGGGTGGATTCCAGCCGAGGCTATTCGTCGCCGAAGCTGATGCCCAACGCCTTGGCCTCGCGCACCAGGTCGCTCTGGGGGTCGACATATTTGAGCTTGCCGGCGACCTCCTCGAGCGGCATGTGGCACATCTTGCCGTCACGCAGGGCAATCATGTAGCCAAACTCGCCGCGTAGGCACCCCAGTGCCGCCTCGACGCCGCACTGGGTCGCAAAGATGCGGTCCTGGGCGTCGGGTTGGCCGCCGCGCTGCGTGTGGCCGGGGATGGCGACGCGGGCCTCGCGACCAGTCTTGGCCTCGATCTCCTTGGCGATGTCGTAGACGATCGACGGACTCGTGCGCTCGGCGAGCTTTTTCTTGTACTCCTTCTTGGGCAGCGCCGCGTCCTCCTTGGAGATAGCGCCCTCGGCGACGGCTACGATGGTAAAGCGGCTGCCGGTCTCCATGCGATGCTCGATGGTCTTGATGACGTTGTCCATGTCGTAGGGGATCTCGGGAATCAAGATGACGTCCGCGCCGCCCGCGACGCCGGCATACAGCGGAATCCAACCGACCTTGTGGCCCATGATCTCGATGACAAACACGCGGCCGTGACTCGAGGCAGTGGTGTGGATGTCGTCGATGCACTTGGTGGCGACGTCGATGGCGCTCGTAAAGCCAAACGTCAGCTCGGTGCCCCAGGTGTCGTTATCGATGGTCTTGGGCAGGGCGATAACGTTGAGGCCCTCTTCGCGCAGGCGGTTGGCGGTCTTGGTGGATCCGTTGCCGCCCAGCATAAACAGGCAGTCGAGCTGCAGCTTGTGATAGGTGTGGACCATTGCGGGCACCTTCTCGACGCCGTCGGCCTCGGGGATGTCGAGGCGCTTGAACGGCGTGCGGCTCGTGCCCAGGATGGTGCCGCCACGGGTGAGGATGCCGCTAAAATCGGCGGGCGTCATGACACGGAACCTGCTGTAGATAAGGCCCTGGTAGCCGTCCTCAAAACCATAGATCTCGATAGGCTCTTCGCTATTGGTTATAAGCGTTTTGACGATGCCGCGCATGGTGGCGTTGAGCGCTTGGCAGTCGCCGCCACTGGTAAGAAGACCGATCCTAAGCATGATGAATCCTTCCGGGCAAGTTATAACATGCGCATAAGTTTACCCCCGCACACTGTTGATACGGGGGTAAAACGTGTTAGCTCAAGCGTATGGAAATGTAAGCAACGCCAGGGAACGTAAGGTCGACGGGCCTGGCTCCTTACAGTGCGAAGGCATCGACGTTGCCCCAGTGGCGGCGCAGCGTGATGGCGGCAGCGGGCTCGGTATTGTCAAAGACGACCGACCATTGCGTATTGCTGGTGATGTCTTCCGGATTGGGCTCTTGCGCCACAGCGCGAAGGGCCTTCCAAGCGACTGCCTCGTCTTGGGCGCCGGCATGGGCGTCGAGGACATCGGCGATTGCGACGGCGCGCTCTTTACCATGGCCCAGCTCGCCATTCTTTTGGTTGGGCAGCACTTCGTCGCCATAGCAGGCGTAGAAGTTCGTGACCTGGCGTACGGGCGTCGCCTTGCATGCACGGTCGGGATCGCGCGGATCCCACTCCACCACCCGCGCGTCACCGGCGGCGTCGTTGATAAAGAAGTGATAGTCGCGTCCGGCCATGGCGTGCATGTCGTAGGCAGAAAGCAGGTCGACGGCCTCCTGCGTGGTGGCCGCGCGGTCGAGCACCAGACGGATGGCGAGCGAAGTGTTGATGACGGGGCGTTGCGTGTCCTGGTCACAGGGCTTGGAATCCAGAGTGAGTACGGCAATGGACACGCCGCATTTGTTAACACCGTCGAGCTGGGCAAACGGGCCCATGAGTGCGGCGGCACGTCCGACGACGGAGTCAAGCGGAGTGTTATCGCCCAGGTTGTTAAGGGCGGCAAACCCGATGGAGGCATAGCCGCCGCGTGGGTGATTGCGCACCAGCAGCGCCGAGGTGTCGTCCTTAAAGTCGTAATTGCGACCGGTGCGCACGCGGCCTTCGGCATCTACGGCGGCAAAAGCGCTGCAGGCAAACTGGGGCGCCTGGACATGTGCCGGCGCACCGGGCAGCACCTGCGCCACCACGGCATCGATGTAGGCCTGGTCGTCGCACACGCCAGCGGCGATGATGCGATCAAGATCGTAGTCGTAGGCGATGTCGATTGCGTACAGGTCATAGCCATCCGCATAGTCGGTCAAGCGTTTGAGCGACGCGACGGACTTGATTTGCTTGCGGTAAACGATGCCGGTGGCAGCGGCAAGGCCGACGGCGGCTCCCGCGACACCGCAGGCGATGGCAATGTTACGTGGCTTCATGACGGCTCCTCTCGTCCTGTTAGCGCAATTGTCGCAAAAGGAGCGCGGGCATGATGGCTCAACTTGGTGAGCGGTGCGGAATTAAGCACGGAATGAAGAGTGCGGCACTGGCGTGGCGGGGTATGCTGGAGGGGACCATCAACCCAGCGAAAGGGGAGAGCATGACGGATCAGGAAACGCCCGAGCGCGTGCATGTGACGGCCGACGATATCGAGGCCGCCAACGACCTTATCGACTTTATCGAGGCATGCCCCAGCATGTTCCATACGGCGGCGACCATTATGGCCGAGCTCGACGAGGCGGGCTTTACCTACCTGCCCGAGAATGCGGCGTGGGATATCGAACCGGGCGGGCGTTATTACACGCAGCGCAACACCTCGAGCGTCGTTGCCTTTAAGGTGGGCGAGGACCTGGCCGCGACGTGGGGCGAGGACGGCGTTGCCGGTGACTATCATTTTCAGCTCACGGCGTCGCACAGCGACTCGCCGACGTTTAAGGTCAAGGCCGTGCCCGAGCTCGACGGTGCGGGCGAGATGCTGCGCCTGAACACCGAGGCCTACGGCGGCATGATCGACTACACCTGGTTCGACCGCCCGCTGGCGCTCGCGGGCCGCGTGCTGGTGCGCGAGGGCGACCGTATTGAGAGCCGCCTGCTCGCCACCGAGCGCGAGGTCGCTATCATTCCGAGTCTTGCTATCCATATGAACCGCGGCGTTAACGAGGGCTTTGCTCCCAATCGCGCCGTCGACCTGTGCCCGCTCATCAGCGCCGGTGATCTTAAGCAGGGAGATTTTGACGCCCTGATTGCCGACGAGCTGGACGTTGAGCCCGATCAGATTTTGGGTCGCGATCTGTTCCTGGTCAATCGTCAGGATGCACGTATTTGGGGCTGGGCTGACGAGTTTATCTCGACGCCCAAGCTCGACGACCTGGCCTGCGCCTACACCTCGCTGCAGGCATTTTTGGGTGCCGAGAACGCGCACGACGTTTCGGTCTTCTGCTGCTTTGATAATGAGGAGGTTGGCTCCGAGACCAAGCAGGGCGCCATGTCGACGTTCTTGGCCGACGCGCTGCGCCGCATTAACGGATCGCTGGGCTTTGACGACGAGTCGTACCATCGCGCACTTGCCGCCTCGATGCTTGTAAGCTGCGACAATGCACATGCCGTGCACCCCAACCACGCCGAGAAGTGCGATGCCCGCAATCAGGTGGTGCTCAACGGCGGCATCGTCATCAAGGAAGCCGCCAACCAGCACTACTGTACCGATGCCTTTAGCCGCGCGGTGTTCCAGGCCATCTGCGATGACGCCGACGTACCCACGCAGGCCTTCGCCAACAAGAGCGATATGGCCGGCGGATCCACGCTCGGCAATCTGTCCAATATGCAGGCGAGCATGCATGCCGTGGACGTGGGCCTGCCTCAGCTGGCCATGCATTCTAGCTACGAGACCGGTGGCGTGCGCGACGTGGTATACGCCATCCGCGCCCTCACGGCCTTCTACGAGCGTGACCTGAACATCAACGGCGCCGAAAGCGTTGAGCTCTAAAACCTACCAAAAAGGGATGTTAATTTTGGCAGGTTTTATCTGGGCAAATGCAAAGGGTAAAACCGAACTACATCGGTGATGCGTAGCCGCCGAGGTGCAGTGCGCCTCGGCGGCTTTTGGTGCGCAGGATACGGCTATGCTTCAAAATGCTATACATGCTTTACGTATTTAACATAGTGTTTTATGATGATTTTGGAGTGGTAAGGAGGGATCATGACTACAACGGCCGCTCAGATCAACGTGCGTCTCGATGCCGATCTTAAAAGGAGCGGCGACGCTGCTCTCTCCAAGGCCGGTATGACGCCGAGCCAAGCGGTGCGAGCGCTCTGGCAGCTTGCGGCGTCGCTGGCCGATCGCCCCGGTGCGCTTGAGGATATCCTGCTGCCTAGTCGTGCCCGGGCGGAACAGCGCGAGCGAGAAAAGGCCGCCAAGCGCAAACTCGAACTCATCGACCAAGGATCGAAGCTGTTCGCTGCTGTTTGCCGTGAGTCGGGAATCGATATGGCCAAGGCTCGACCATCGAACGACGAAGAGCTCAAACGGAATGCCTATGCGGATCGCTATGGCGAGGAGATGAGCTGGCTCTGTGAGTGAGACTCCAAAGCGCATCTTGGTTGACACCAACGTGTGGCTCGATTACTTCATTCCCTCACGACGCGGTCGTTCGCTGGCGATTGAGTTTTTACGCGATGCATGTACGGCACAGATAGATTTACTGTATGCGGCGACATCGTCCAAAGACCTGTTCTATTTAATTTCCAGCGAGCATAAGGCATGGTATCGGCGAGAGCACGGTTCGCTTTCCCAGGATGCTGCTACGGCAGCGACATCGCTTGCATGGGATTGTCTTGGCGTGCTTTCGCAGCTTGCCACGCCAGTGCCCTGTGACCTGAGCGACATATGGATGGCGAGCAAACAGCGTGAGCTCCATAGCGATTACGAAGACGATTTAATCATTGCGGCTGCGATACGCGCCCAAGCAGATTTACTGGTCACCAACGATGTCAAACTCTGTTCGCATGCGCCCGTCGCAGCAATGAACGTCGAAAACGCAAGAAAGTACTTGGCAACGCTCAAATAGCTCTAGACCTCACTGGCCGAACAAAAGTCAGCGAGGGCCCACAGATAGAGCCAACGCCAGCCAGACCCCGCAGGTTGAACAAAAGTCAGCGAGAGCCCGTCTGGGCGAGCAAGGTGCCTTGAAACAAGGCGGCATTGACCTTCTGGTCATGCCGCCGAAGTTGAAAGGCAGATTGCCGTCCAGACGGGCTCGCAGCGTCGGCTCATTACGCCGTTTGTAAAACGGCGTAATTCTTAGTGCTCGATCCAGCAGCGCAGGGTCTCGCCGGCTTGCAGATGACGCAGGTTCTCCGCGGCGATGTCGACGACGTTGTTGAGCGTGGCGGCTAGGTGGAACCAGCCCGAGACGTGCGGCGTGATGAGCATGTTGGGCGCATCCCACAGGGGGCTTGTCTCAGGCAGCGGCTCGGGGTCGGTGACGTCGACCGCGGCGCCGGCGAGATGTCCCGATTCCAGAGCGGCAACCAAGTCGTCGGCGACCACAAGATCGCCGCGGCCGCCGTTGGCAAAGAAGGCACCCGGTTTCATCGCGGCGAAGAACTCGGCGTTCGCCAGGCCGCGGGTCTCGGGTGTGCTCGGCATAAAGGATGCAACGATGTCAGCCTCGGCCAGGCGCTCGGGCAGGGCATCCATGCCGTCCATGTCCTCAAACACAATGGGGTAGACGAGCGGATGGCGCTTGATGCCGCGGACGTGCGCGCCCATGCTGCGGCAGAGCGTGGCGAAGTGGCCACCGACATCGCCCGCGCCCAGCACCAGCACATTGGCGTTTTTGAGCGAGGTGACCGGCCCCAAATCCTCCCAGCGATGCTCGCGCTGCAAGTCGTGATAGCCGGGCAGGCGCTTCATCATGGAAAGGACCATGGCAAACATGTGCTCGCTCACAGCCTGACCGTAGGCGCCCACCGAGCAAGACAGTTTGGCGTCGGCCGGCACGGTGCCGGCGGCAAGGTAGTCGTCATAGCCGGCGGTCTGCAATTGCAGCAGCTGGAGATGCTCGCATGCCGTGAGCATGTCAGAGTCGATGTTGCCCAAGATCACGTCGGCGTCGGCGACCTGCTCGCGCGTGATGGCGTCGGCGCTCGTGTAGATAAAGTCCTCGCCCGGAGCGCTCGACTCAAGAATTGCGCGATGGCGGTCATTGACGGGCAGCAAAACCAGGATGTTCACAAACAGTCCTCTCCGCTCGACCTGCCAAAAAGGGACAGGTTTATTTTGGCAGGTTTTACCAGGTAAAACGCTAAAAAACGCCGGGCTTCGTGATGGTTAACATATCCATCGCGTAGCCCGGCGCATCCACGGCTACCAGCTGAGCAGTTCGTAGCCGTCCTCGGTCACCACGAGCTGTACCTCGCACTGGGCCGAATCGCTGCCGTCCTTGGTGCGCACGCACCAGCCGTCGCCCTTGCTAATCTTGATGTCGGGCGCTCCGGCATTGACCATAGGCTCGATGGTAAAGACCATGCCCGGGGCCATGATGGTATCCACATCGGGCGCCTCGGTGGTAAAGCCCACAAATGGGTCTTCGTGGAACTCCTTACCGATGCCGTGTCCGCCGTACTCGCGCACCACGCTAAAACCGGCGTCCTCGACGGTCTTTTGCACGGCCTCGGCCATAACGGACAGTGGCAGCCATGGCTTGACGGCCGCCAGACCCGCTTCCACGCTGGCGCGGGTGACATCGACCAGGCGCTGGCGCTCGGCCGAGACCTCGCCGATGCAGAACATGCGGCTCGAGTCGCTAAAGTAGCCGTCTAGGATCGTGGAACAGTCCACGTTGATGATGTCGCCCTCGTGCAGCACGTCCGTATCGCAGGGAATGCCGTGGCAGACCACATCATTGATCGAGGTGCACACGCTCTTGGGGTAGCCCTCGTAGTTGAGGTCGGCCGGCGTGCCACCGTGCTCGACGGTGTAGTCGTAGATCATCTGGTCGATCTGGTTGGTGGTCATGCCTGCGGCGATATGCTCGCCCACATAATCGAGCACGCCCACGTTGATGGCTGCCGAGCGCTTGATGCCCTCGATATCGGCGGGAGTCTTGTAGAGCGTGCGAGGCAGAACCTCCCAGCCTTCTTCCCACAAGCGCTCGAGGCGCTCATCAAAGGCGCTATGGCATTTCTTGTATTTCTTGCCGCTGCCGCACCAGCAAGCGTCGTTGCGGCCGGGCACGGGTCCTTTGTCATACATGGCTAACTTCCTTTCATCCGCAGCTAGTATAGCCCACCCGCAGACCAGCTCATTTGGGATGGGGCTAATTTAGCTGCTGGCGGGCGGCCGCGCTAGTAGCTCACCTGGCAGGGAATACCGAGGGCGCGCACGCGCGCGGCAATGGCGTCGAGCACCTCGGGCGCTGCTTTGGCAAGGCCGGCGACTGGTGTCTCGCGCGCGACCGTGTAGATGGTCGCCTCCTGCGGACGAATGCGCTCGAGCGCCGCGAGCCAAGGGCCGACGTACTCCTCGCCGGTGTTATCGAGAGACTTGCCCCGGTACTCACCGCTCAAAAACATCGTCTGGATAATGACATGACCGTTAAAGCCTGCGAACGTCTCGATCTGGTGCTCGACGTCATAGGGGCCAACGGGCTGGTCGAGCAGCTGGATAAACGCCGGGTCGACGGTATCGAGCTTAAGAATGTTGTCGTCGACCATCATGAGCGCATCGTGCACAGCGGGCTGGTCGGCGCGCGTGCCGTTGGAAAGCACGGCAATCTTGGTGTTGGGGGCTAGCTGATCGCGCAGCGCGACGGCGCCGGCGATGGCCTGTGGAAACTCCGGTGCGGCGGTGGGCTCGCCGTTGCCTGCGAAGGTGATTACATCGGGGGGCTCGCCCTCGGCTGCCATCTCGCGCAGCTTTGCCTCGAGCGCTTCGAGTACCACGGCAGCCGTGTTATACGGCTCATGGCAGGGGCGCTCGGCGTTGAGGCCGTTCTCGCAGTAGATGCAGTCGAACGTGCAGATTTTGCCGCTGGCCGGCATCATGTTGACGCCGAGCGAGAGACCAAGGCGACGGCTGCGAACGGGCCCAAAGATGGGGCTGGCATTCAAAAACGTAGACATAGGCATATGCTCCTCAAGACAATTGTGCCTAAGCATAGCATCGGCTCCAAAGCAAGGTGTGGGCTCTTGCTTTACAAGTTTCGTTTTTTCACGTCGCTCATGATGCCGTGCCATGAAAAGCCTCGGGTCGGGTACAGTTAATCTGTTAACAAGGCGTAAAGCAATGCGGGTCCATCCAACCGTGCTGACGTGCAACTGGATGAGCATTGATGATGGGGGCACAACATGGATTTTACGGTCGAGAATGCGGGCACCACGATTGCCTGTCGCGAATATGCCGGCCCGGATGTGTCGCCTGATACTCCTGCCTTGGTGTGCGTGCACGGCGCTTGTGTTGACGGCGTCTTTTTTGACGGTATCGCCCGCGAGCTCGCCTGTGACTACCGCGTCATTGCCTACGACCGCCGCGGCTGTGGTGGCAGCAGCGAAGCGGCAGACGGCAGCTATGATCTTGCCGCTCAGGCCGCCGACCTGCAGGCCGTGATCGAACACGTTGGCGCTCCGACAAATGTGCTTGCGCACAGCGCCGGTACGTTGGTGGCGCTGGAGCTTCTTCGCACTGAACCCCATCTCGTCGCCCGTGCGATTCTGCATGAGCCGGCTGTGTCGGCCGAAGGCGTCGGCATGGGCGCAGCTCCGGTTTTGCTCGATATGATTGCGGCTGGAAAGGTTTCAAGGGCGCTCCGGCTTTTCTTGGGAGCCCTCGGCGACTTGGACCCCGAGGCTCCTGGAACGACCGAGGCAGAAGCCAAGCATGCCCTGCGCAACGGCCGCAGTTTCATGGCAAACGAATACGGGATTACTATGACCTGCGTTCCCGATTGGGATAGCGTTCGCGCGTCGAAAACGGTGGCCGCCGTGCTCCTAGGCGAGCTCTCGATTGGCACGCCCCGCGAGGCTGGCACGCGAGCGGCTGCCGAATATCTCGATTGCCCTCTCGTGACGATCCCGGGCGCGCATAACGGTCTGCGCGATCGCCCGGCAGCGGCTGCCCGGGCTGTCCGTGGCATCCTGGGGCTCTAGCATCCGCAATAGCCAAAGCAGGCTTCATCCGCAAACGTTTCGGCCGTATTAACAAACGTGCTCAAAACCTCGCGTCTGCGGCTTCAATCGCGCCGTCTGCCAACTCATAAGAATGTGGCAGCATTCACGTGCTTACCTGCATCGGCAAGGTGTTACCCTTGTAACATTTGGAACCCACCGCTACCATGCGAAACTATCGAAAGGGCCCCATATGCTCAATAATCACGAGGTCAATCTAACCGACGAGGAGGCTGCCGCCGAGGTCGCCCGTGTCGCGAAGACCTACCCCGTGGTGCGTTTGCTGTCGGCCGATCAGATTAAGAGTGAGCCTAACTGCCTGCTCGCCGGTGATCGGTGTCCTTGTCTGCGTCAGTCAAGTCTTGAGGCTTTGGCAGACTCCGATGAGGTGTCGGAGCAACTGCTCAATGATGGCACTGAGTACCGCGCCCGTCTACGCCCTTTGAAGGTCGAGGGCGAGCCTCACGTCTTGCTGATGGTGCGTCCGATCGATGAGCAAGAGGCCGCAGAAGAGGACCTTGTCTACACCGACGTGCTGACGAATGTGCGCAATCGCCGATATTACGAGGAAAAGCTCCGTAGCACCCGCGTGAATGCCGGCGTTGCGGTGATCGACCTTGATGATTTTAGGGTCTTCAACGATACGTGTGGCCGTCATGCCGGCGACCTTGCGCTCGGTGCTGTGGCGACAGCCATACGCAGCGGAATCCGTTCGACTGACGAGCTTGTGCGCTATGGCTGCGACAAGTTTGTGGTTGTCATGCCCAATATTCCCTCCGATGACTTCACCCGTCGCCTGCATCAGGTGTCCGATGCCGTTCATTCCACGATTATTCCGGGCCATGAGTACGTGAGCTTGACGGCATGTGTTGGTGGCGTTCGCATTCATGGCGAGACGGTCGATGAGGGCGTTGGCCGCGCTGCTCAGTTACTGAGCCGCGCTAAGGCAAAAGCCGGTACGGTCGTGACCGATGCCGATTCCATCGAGGCCTTCCAAAGCGAAAAGCCTTTGGTGCTTATCGCCGATGACTCCGAGATGAACCGAGCCATTCTCAGCGAGATGCTCAAGGACGAGCATTGCATCCTCGAGGCCGATAACGGTCGTGCGGCGCTCGACATGGTCGACCGCTATGGCGATGAGTTGTCGCTCGTGCTGCTGGACATTGTGATGCCGGGCATAAGCGGCTTTGAGGTGCTGGCCGATCTGTCGCGCCGATCGGGTATCGATAATCTGCCTGTCATCATGATTTCGAGCGAAGATTCCGATGATGCGGTTCTGCGCGCGTACGAGCTGGGCGCCTCGGACTATATCAACCGCCCGTTTGACTCCCGTGTCGTGCGCCGCCGCGTAAGCAACACCATCCGCCTGTACGCCAAACAGCGCCGCCTGACGAACCTGCTGTCCCAACAGTACAACGAGCGCGTCAAGAACAGTCGCATGCTCATCGACATCATGGCCGGCGTCATGGAGCTTCGCAACGGCGAGAGCGGTAGGCACGTTACGAACATCGAAAAGCTGACCGAGCTGCTGCTTGGCTATCTGGTCCAGCGTAGCGGCACGATCTCCCTCGACAATGAGGAACGCTCCACGATCGCCCTGGCTTCGGCGCTGCACGATATCGGCAAGATGTCGATTGACGATGCGATCCTCAACAAGCCCGGGCGCCTCACGCCCGAGGAATTCGAGATTATGAAGACGCATACCACGATTGGCGCCAACATGCTGCTCGAGCTGGGCAGCCATCACGCCGGCAATGCGCTTATGGAATATGCGTACCAGATTGCGCGTTGGCATCACGAGCGCTGGGACGGCAAGGGTTATCCCGATGGCCTTAAGGGCGACGAAATTCCCATCGCCGCGCAGGTGGTTTCGGTGGCTGACGTGTACGATGCACTGACGAGCGTGCGCGTGTACAAGGACGCTATCCCGCACGAGGAGGCGATCCAGATGATCCTGGACGGTAAGTGCGGCACCTTTAACCCGCTGCTGCTCGATTGCCTGCTCGAGGTGCAAGACCAAATTGCCGAGACGTTGGCACGCCCCGCCGACGTCGTCGCGTTTCCCACGATTTAGTTTGACCAAAGGAGTTTTTAATCCATGATTTCCATGCGTGAGGCGTATGAGAAGATCGGCGCTAATTATGACGACGCGTGCGCTCGGCTGATGGGCGGGGAAATGCTTGCCCGCTTTGCCCTCAAGTTTTTGGATGACGAGAGCATGGACAAGCTGGAGGCTGCCATGGCGGCAGGAGACGCCGAGAGTGCGTTTATGGCAGCGCACACGCTCAAGGGCGTGAGCCAGAACCTGGGATTCGATAATCTGTACGAGCCGGCGGTCGTGGTAACCGAAGCGCTGTGCGGCGCTGATGCCGTTGACGGCGCCCGCGAGGGGATGCATGCGTTGCAGCAGCAATATGCGGCTACGATGTCGGCTCTGCGCGAGGCGGCCGAGTAAGAGGCTGTGAGCCTTGATGACTATGAGCGTGGATAATCTCCCGTTTTAGGCCCGGTGGCGGCCTCAAAGTGGGAGATTATCCACGCTCGTTCGATACGTGTCCAAAAATCCACGCTCACCTCTTCTGATTAGTGAATTGCCTATGCACACTGTCGGGGCTTTCCGCATGCAATCCATATCGTTGTTCGATAAACCGTTCGAATAACGATAGAGTCGATGAGGGTGAGTGTATGTCCAACAGCGTTCAGCGTATGGCCAAGGCGGGCGAAAATATCAGGAAGCTCGGTTTTTGCATGGCAGCCGTTTTTGCAGGGATGCTCGTCGCTTTTGCCGCGTTGGTTGTTTACGTGATCTGGTATGCGGTTGCAAACGTTGCTTCTGTCGATTCTTTCGGTGTCGTGACGCTTCTCGATGGCGGGTGCATCGTTATCCCAAGCGGACTGTGCATGGCGCTTGTTATGGGTATTTCGCTTGTCGTTCTGTGCGGGATCAGCCGTAACATCTCGCGAGGCGTCTCGCCCTTTACCAAGACGCATGTGCGGCTTATCCGTGTTCTCGCGCTTGCCTTTGCTGTTAACGCCGCGGTTTCGCTTGTTGGTGCCTATGGATCGGTCAATCTCACCATTGGCGGACTGGAGCTTTACATCGTGCCTCATTCCTTCGTTATTGAGATTTGCCAAGGCGCTACCTTTGATGCGGGGTCGTTTATCGGCGCAGTTGTCTGTTTATTTATCTCGGCGATCTGGAGTTATGCCTCGCTGCTCCAAGAGCAGTCTGACGAGCTTGTGTAGGAGGAAACATGAGCTATCTCATCATCGAGCTTGAGACGCAGCTGCTTAAGACCGGAAAGACCAGTGCTGATCTGATTCGGGCGACGGGGCATACTCCGGCTAATATTTCAAAGCTTAGAAACGGAAAGATAAAAGCTATTCGCCTAAAGACGCTCCTCGATATCTGTGATGAGCTTGATTGTCAACCGGGAGATATTATTCAGCGCGTGAGTGAGAAAGAGCTTGAGGAGCTTATTGTTGAGCGTGCAAAAAACGTTGTGAGGCAGATGCGGGACGGCGGAGGCAATGAGGCGTCGCTTCCGACATCAGTCTTTGCTGTCGATTTGAGCGACGAGTAGCTTAAGGCGAACAACTAAAACGAAATATCAGCGTGAAGGGACCCGTGTCTAACACGGGTTCTTTCTTTTAGATTATCTTGGCAAATATGAGTTATCGAAAAACAATAACAACTATGGAAAACGATAAAGTAAAGAAGGAACGATATGAGCGGTTTTGCTATCAAGCGGAACGGGAGGCCAATGAACGCATCGACGATAAGGCTATCAAGGGTGTCAAAGCGCTATGGGAGGCGCCGCGTTTTGCATGACGTTTCCTTCGAGGTGGATCAGTCTGAGCTTTGCGCCCTTGTTGGTGCAAACGGGGCGGGCAAAAGCACGCTTAATAAAATAGTGCTGGGCCTCTGTGAGCCATCGTCGGGGAGCGTGGAGCTCTTTGGAGGCAAGTCGAAAAAAGAGCTGAGCTTGATGCGGACGCGTGTCGGCTATGTGCCAGATTCCTGCGGAGCATACCAATCCCTCAGTGCGGCTGAGAATCTTCGGATCCGATGTGCGGAATGGGGACTCGATGAGAAACGTGAGGTTCCTCGCGTCTTGGGCCTAGTCGGGCTGGACGTCGATGAGAAAAAGAGCGTGAGCAGTTTTTCTCTGGGAATGAAACGGCGACTGGATATAGCTACGGCTTTATTGGGCGACACCGACGTACTAATTTTCGATGAGCCGGCAAATGGATTGGATCCGTTGGGCATCGAGAGTATATGGGCCCTTATCGGTCGATTGAATCGGGAGCAGGGCAAAACCATGCTTATCTCTAGCCACGACTTGGATGAGCTGGCATCGGTTGCAACAAGCTGCCTGTTTCTTCATGACGGTGAACTGCTAAAAAAGGAATCGATGGACGTCATAAGGGATGAGGCGCCATCCCTAAAAGAGTATTACAGGCGCTTGATGAAGGCGGTCTCGCTATGAAGCGGGCGATCCATCCCATAAAGGCAGATATGATGCGTTTGCACAGGATATTTCCGGCGAAGTTTGGTCTTGCGCTTATGCTGGCGTTCGGCCTTCTCTTCGGCATCTTTCTAAAAAACGGAACAACGTTGCTCGCCTTTGGCTATGGCGTTTGTGGGGAGGATATTGGTTTCCTCTGGAATGCAATCGATCCTTCTGCGCCTGATGAGTCCCTTGCGCGCAGCGCTTTTGCCGGTACATCCCTGTTCGTTCCACTCATCGTTTGTTTGGTGCTTTTACAGGAGCATGGCTATAAAGAGGGGCACCGAATTTCTTCGGCAAGAGGTCTCAACCGCTTTTATGGGGCTCTAGCCCATGCATTTTCGTCTGCTTTAATAATTGGCGCAGCGTATAGCGCGCTTTGCCTTCTTCTTTTTGCAATAGCCATAATACGTGGAGGGCATAACTACTCGCACAACATACTAACTGTATTTTTGCCTGCAATGATAGTCAACGCCGTATTGGTGATATCGGTTGCGCTGGAGACGGTGACCATCTATCGGATAACGGGCAGCGCTGTATTGAGTGGGGCCGTGGTGATAGTCGGATTTGTCATGAGCTTGACGCTCTACGGAGCCTTCCTTCAGGCACCTATACCATCCTTGCGATGGATCTTCTTCCTTCCGGGGCCGTACCTTGGAGTCGGATGTGCCCTTGGGTATAGCGATATGGGGCAGCTGACGCTTCTGGGATATGGCGTGGCAGCCAGCTGTCTATCGGTATTGATTTACGCTCTCTTGAGCTTTCGCGCTGGGGGTGTGCTCAATGGCTCGTCAGATTAAAAGACTTCTCCAGTCAGAATTGAAGCATGTGAGCAAATGGGCGTACGCCTTAATCCTGGTAATTTATGCGTGCATGGTGGTATTGCAGCTTAATTCTTTCCCGATGTGGTTCTGTAGCCTCCGTGAGAACAGCTTCTTGGGCTTTTTCCCAGACCCGACGCTTCGGCTATCGGCAGAGGATGCCCTTCTATTTGGTAATGCAGAGGTTTTTCGCGGCCTGCTGTTCAACGTGGCTCCGTTGGCTCATGCATTGTTCTTTCCGTTCATCGCGGCTTGCATTGTGCCGCGCTTTGTCAGTTCGGACTTTATTGAGGAACCGTGGGGGCTGTCGGAGGCTCGGGGAGGGAAGCGTGTGTGCGCTATCGTTGCGCGAGTGGTGCTGTCTTCTTTTGCCCTTTTGGGCGCGTTTATCCTGACGAGTGTCGTTTTGTACTGTCTTAACTGCGCGATCGTTTTGGATGCTCAGCAGTATTTCAACTTGCATGTATTTTGCTATCGACTTGTTCTTGCTGCCGCTGCCTGCCTTGCATACGTGGTTTCTTGCGTAATCGTTGTTTCCTATTTTGGGTCCGGCTTCGGTCCGATTGGCATGCTGTTGCTTGTCAACGTCGTAGCGATCTACATACAGATCGGGGCCAATTCCATGCTTCCGCTTCCAGCCTCGATGCTCATGTGGATTTGCGGCGTGACCCCGTTGGGGAATGGTCAATGCATTTCGATTTTAATTGACTGTCTCATAAACGTAGCAAGCGTTGTTGCCATTTGCTTTACTGTCGACCGATTGCGGTCGAGATTTCTCTGATTGTTTGCGAGGGATAATCATACCGAGCATATCAAATACAGGGGGCGGGCACCGTAGCTGGTGTCCGCCCCCCCTGGCTTAGGAGGCTTTAACCTGAGTGGTTCGCGAGCTAGCGGGCCTGCTTTACCTTGGCCGCTGCTTCGACAAACGACTTCCACAGGTTAAAGTCGGTTTCGAGCGTCTTCCACGTGTACTCAGGGTGCCATTGCACGCCCAAGCAGAATGGCTGGCCTTCGACCTCGATGCACTCGGGAACGCCGTCGGTTGCCTTGGCGACCAAACGCGTGCTCTTACCCAGATGATCGACGCAGCAGTGGTGTGCGGAGTTGGTCTGGATCAGCCTGTGCCCGCCAAGCGCGCGCTCCAACAGCGAGCCCGGCACGACCTCGACGGGATGCACGGGGTCGTTGAGCACGTGGGTATGGCGCCACTGCGTGCGGCCCTCGCGAGCGCCCAGGCTCGGCACGTCCATGCACAGGGTGCCGCCAGTGGCGACATTGAGCAACTGCGTGCCGCGGCAGGTGGTAAAGAGCGGCTTTTTGGCGCGGAGTACCTCGCCGACCAGCTTAAACTCAAAGCTATCGCGGATCTCGCAGCAGAGGGTGGGGTCGTAGGGTCGATCATCGCCCCAACGTTTGGGGTTGACATCGGGGCCGCCGGGAATGGCGATGCCGTCGGCGATATCGACGTAATGACGGATGACCTCAATGTCCTCGGTGATGGACATCTGCAGCGGCAGGCCGCCGGCGGCAAGGATGGCATCGACAAAGACACTTGCGATTTCCTCGTTGGGGGAGAGCGTTTCGCTTAAAAACGGCTTCGCCTCTTCCCAGCGCGGCGCCACCAGGATGAGCGGACGGTCGGCGGGGTCGACGTTGGCGTGCGGGGTGTATGACGATGAAGTGCGAGTTCCGATCATAGGTGTTGCTTTCGAGTTTGGATGGTCATGGCGAGCGGATATGGCAATTGGGCTAGTGGCCCTTGATGGAGTTGAGGAAGTCTTGGGCGCGCTTGGTCTGGGGATGGTCGAAGAACTCGTCGGGCGTGCCGGTTTCCACGATCTGGCCGTCGGCCATAAACACGACGCGGTCGGCAACGCGGCTGGCGAAGTTCATCTCGTGCGTAATGACGATCATCGTCATGCCCTGCTGGGCCAGGCGGACCATGACCTCGAGCACCTCGTTGATCATCTCGGGGTCAAGGGCACTCGTGGGCTCGTCGAAGAGCATGGCCTTGGGCTGCATGGCGAGCGAGCGGGCAATGGCCACGCGCTGCTGCTGGCCGCCCGAGAGCTGAGCGGGCACCTTGTCGGCCTGTTCGGCAACGCCCACGCGGCTCAGCAGGTCCATGGCGCGCTCACGAGCTTCCTCCTTGGACACGCCCAGCACGTCGACCGGCCCCAGCATGACGTTCTGCAGCACCGTCATATGCGCGAACAGGTTGAACTGCTGAAACACCATGCCCAGCTCGGCGCGCATGCGGGCAAGATCCTTGCCTTCCTGCGGCAGAGGCTCGCCCTCGATGAGGATCTCGCCCGAGTCGATGGTTTCCAGGCGGTTGATGGTTCGGCACATGGTCGACTTGCCCGAGCCCGAGGGGCCGATCACGACGACGACTTCGCCGCGGTCGACCGAGAGATTGATGTCGTTGAGGACGTGCAGATCGCCATAGTGCTTATCGACGTGCTTGAGCTCGATCAGCGGCTGATTACCGGTAGAAGAAGTGCTCTGTGCCATGGTGCTCGGCTCCTTATGACTCGAAATGGTAAAGCGTTAGCGGATGATGGTCGCGCCGGTCTTGTGCGAAACATAGACAGCGGCCTTGTTGATCGCGACGTTGATGAGGATGTAGATGACCGCGATAACCAGGTAGACCGACACGAGGGCGTCGTAGTTGGTAATGAGCACGCGGGCGTTTTGCATGAGGTCGGGGTAGCTCACCACATAGGCGACGGTGGTGTCCTTGACTACGACCACAAGCTGCGAAATCAAGGACGGAATGATAAACCGAATAGCCTGCGGCAACACGATTTTAAAGGTGATTTTAGCTTTGGAGAGACCGAGCGCCTGGGCTGCCTCGACCTGACCGCGCGGCACGGCATTGACGCCCGCGCGGAAAATCTCGGCCAGTACACCGGCTGCGGCGAGCGCGACAGGAAGCGTGAGCATCCAAAACGACGGCAGCGCAATCTTGTACTGGGGCAGCACCAAAAAGAAGAAGTAGATGAACAACAGGCTCGGCACGCCGCGGAAGAAGTCGGTAAGCACACGGCAGACCAGCTGTAGCGGTTTGATGTCGCTCGTGCGGCCGAGCATAAGGGCTAAGCCCAGCACCAGCGCAATGGCGCCGGCGGTGAGTGCGACTTTAACGGTGCCCTCAAAGCCGGCAAGCAGGAACTTCCAGGTGGTGAGGTGCGTAAAGAAATACCAATAGTGGACCGAAAGCTGGCCGGTCACATAAAAGCGCTGCAACACGAGGGCGACGAGCACGGCGACGGCAACAAGCGAGATGGCGGTGCCGATGCGAATCTTGGCGCGCATCTTGGGGCCGGGAGCCTCGTAGAGCGCATCGCGCATGGTGAGCGCGGGGGAGGAGTGCTTGCTCATCGGAGGATCCTCACCTTCTTATCGATGTAGTTGCCAATGTGGCTCACCACAAAGGCCGTGCCCAGGTAGCCGAGCGCCGAGATAAAGAACGCGGCGACGCCGCCGAGCGAGCGCGTGTTGATGTAGCTCACCACGCCGGTGAGCTCCTGCGGTTTAAGCGGCACCTGGCTGCCGAGCGCGGTGGTGAGCATGACGGCGATAAAGAGGTTCGTCATGGGCAATACGCTCGAGCGCAGCGCCTGCGGAATCACGATCTTGGCGAGGATGCGGCTGAAGCTCATGCCGAGCGAGCGGGCGGCTTCCACCTGGCCGACGCCGACGGTGTTGATGCCGCTCATAAAGTTCTCGGAGCCAAAGGCCGAGCCCAAAAGGACCGTGGCGACGATAACGCAGGTGCGGTAGGGCAGGACGACTTTGAGCGGCGGCAGCGCATAGACGACGATGATGAGTAGCGCGATGCCGGGGATGTTACGGAAGACCTGAACATACAGGTCGCCAAAGACGCGCAGCGGCTTGAGCGGCGACACGCGCATCACGGTGACGGCGACGGCCAGCACCATGGCGATGGCAAACGACTCAAGCGTCATGCCCCAGGTTGCTAGCAGTGCGTCGATATAGTTCTGGCCATAGAGCGACCAGAGCTCGGAGAGACTCATGCGGACCTCCCGCCGGTAAGGAAAGGGGCTCCCGTGTGTACGGAAGCCCCGACAACTCAGTGAGGAAACAGTTTACCGCAATAAAGCGCATCATGCGTTTCCGTATGGTTTCGTTGCGGTCGTTACCAGGCTCGCTGCCTAGGCGCCGATCTCGGGCAGCTCGGGAACATTGGTGTCGCCCGTACGGTCGCCGATGCAGATCTGCCACAGCTCAGTCCAGGTGCCATCGTCCTCGATCTTCTTAAGGAAGTCGTTGACAAAGGCAACGCCGTCGGAATCGAGCGGCAGACCGATGCCATAGGGCTCCTTGCTGCCGAAGGGCTTGCCGGCAATCTTGTACTTACCGGGCTCGCGGACCAGGGCGCTCTGCTGCATGTTGTTGTCGATGACGTAGGCGTCAACGCGGCCCTGCTGAAGTGCCTGGCGGGCCTCCTCGTCGGTCTTGAACTCCTGCTGGCTGGCCTTGGGAGCGAGCTCCTCCAGGATGGCAGGGCCGTTGGAGCCGGACTGGACGGCGACGTTCTTGTCGGCCAGGTCGTCGACGCTCTTGATGTCGTCGTTGTCGGCGAGCACCAGGATGGCCTGCTGGGTGTAGTAGTAGGGACCGGCAAAGGAGACGAGCTTCTTGCGATCGTCAGTGATGGTGTAGGTGGCAAAGACGGCGTCGACCTGGCCGTTCTGCAGGACGGACTCGCGCGTGTCCGAGGTCACCTGGGTGATCTCGACCTTGTTCTCGCCCAGAATGTAGTTGGACAGAAGCTGTGCGATACCGGCGTCGAAGCCGCGGGTCTGACCGTCTTTCTCGTTGAGGAGGGAGAAGAGCGTGGAGGTCTGAACGCCACCGATCTTAAAGACACCGGCGTCCTTGACGGCCGTGGCCCAGGTGCTGGCGGCGATGGCATCGTCATCGGCCTTGGGGCCGTTGTCGACGAGCTTGTCGAATGCCTTAGCGTCGAGCGTGGTGGAAGCCTCGGCATCTTCGGAGCTCTTGGAAGAGCCGGCGGCGGAACCCTTGTCGGCCTCGGCGCTGGTGTCGGAGCAGCCGGCAAGACCAAGGCCGGCGACGGTTGCGAAGGTGGCGGCGACGAAGCCGCGGCGGTCGAGAACGACCTGCTGGGAGAGGTTCTTGCTCATGGTAGAACACCTTTCTCAATAAAATCCCTAGCGGTTGAGTAGAGTTATACCCTATCGCGCTCAAATGGGTCAACACGAAATAACTCAGAAACATACTTACCTTATGGGTTATTCAACCTACCAAAAAGGGACAGGTTCACAGGCACCTTCGTGGTGGTTTTGACCGATGCAACGGCATGCCTTACTGTTTTGTCTCAATCTGTAACATCTGCAGCCATTTTTGCCGAGTAACTGTTACAGATTGAGATTTTCTCTTCAGGGGGATTCGAATGTCTCAATCTGTAACAGTTAGACGGCCAAAAGGTCTCTATCTGTTACAGATTGAGACAAAGGTCAGGGACTAAGACGGTTTGTCTAGATCTGTAACAGGTAGACGGGAATTCGGGCCCTAGATGTTACAGATCGAGATAATCGCGCCGCGAAAATAAAAACCTCCGCAGGGGTGCTTTCCTTGCGGAGGTTTTCTTACTCGTTGAGTAGCCTTACGGCTTCGGCGGCCATGTTCTCGACCGTCATGCCGTTCTGAGCGAGCAACTCTTTGGGGTCGTAGCGGTCGGGGAAGCCCTTGGCGATGCCGAAGGTGCGCGTGCGCACGGGCGTGCAGGCCAAGTAGCACGCGACACGCTCGCCCCAGCCACCGTCCAAGATGCCGTCCTCGAGAGTGACGACAACGCGATGCTCGGCGGCAAGGCTGTCGAGGAACTCACGGTCGAGCTCAGTTGCATAGCGCGGGTTGACGAGCGTGGCCTCGATGCCGTACTCGGCAGCCAAGCGGTTTGCCACGCGCTCGCCCAACTCAAAGAAATCGCCAAGCGCGAGCACGGCCACGTCGCGACCCTGGCGCACCACGTTGTAATGAACGGCGCCGTAATCGGCGTCCTCGGCAGGCGCCAAGTCGGGGCGGCTTACCAAGCCAATGCCCGGCACGCGAATCGCCACGGGATGCTCGCGGTGATCGAGCGACCAGCTCAGCATGGACAGATATTCCTCCATACAGGCCGGCGCCAAGTAGTGCATGTTGGGAAGACCGCTCAGCATGGAAATATCAAAGAACGAGAGGTGCGTCTCGGATGTGGTGCCAAAGATCGACGCGCCAAATACCAGGATGGTTGCGGGGGCGTCGTTGAGGCACAGGTCGTGCCACAGTTCGTCGTAGGCGCGCTGCAAAAACGTGCCGTACACACCAAAGACTGGCTTGGCACCCGAGCGGGCGAGCGCGGTGGCAAAGGTCACGGCGTGTTCCTCGGCAATGCCCACGTCGACAAACTGCTTGCCTGCCGCGGCGCGAAGCTCGGGTGTAAAGCCCATGATGTAGGGCGTGGCAGCCGTGATGCCCACAACCTGCGGATCGCGCTCGATGGCAGCGCTCAGGGCCTCGCCCGTAATATCGGCATAGGTGCGCGGCGCAGGCTCGCTCGGATGGCCCGGGCAGAGCTTGCGCCCAGTCGCCATGTCAAACGGACCCACATGATGCCAGCGCTCGGGGTCGCTCTGGGCTGGCTCAAAGCCCTTGCCCTTTGCGGTGGAGACGTGCAGCACGATGGGATGATTGATATCGCGCAGCTCCTGCAACGCGTCGACCAGGGCCAACACATCGTTGCCGGCGTCCAGATAGCGGTAGTCGAGTCCCATGGCGCGGAAAACGTTGCGCTCGCAGGTGCCGTTGCTGGCGCGCAGCTCGGCCAGATTGCGATACAGGCCACCGTGGTTTTCGGCGATGGACTGGTCGTTGTCATTGACGACGATGATCAAGTTGCTGTCGAGCTCGGCGGCATTGTTAAAGCCTTCAAACGCCAGACCGCCCGAAAGCGAACCGTCGCCAATGATGGTAATGACGTTGTAGCTGTCGCCCGCCAAATCGCGGGCGTGTGCCAAGCCGCAGCCCAGGCTCACCGATGTGGAGGTATGACCCATGGCGAACAGGTCGTGCTCGGACTCGTCGGGATTGGCAAAGCCAGAAGCCTCGCCATAACGCTCCGGATCGATATAGGTGTACGCGCGCCCAGTCAGCGCCTTGTGGGCGTAGGTCTGGTGCGAAACGTCAAAGACAATCTTGTCGATGGGGGAGTTAAACACGCGATGAAGCGCAACCGTAAGCTCAACGACGCCCAAGTTGGGGGCAACGTGTCCGCCGACGGCGGCGGAGCTTTCGAGGATGGCGTGGCGGATCTCGCCGCAGAGCAGCGGAAGCTCGGCGCGGTCGAGAGCCTTGACGTCCTCGGGCGTTGTCGTTTGCGTAAGCAGCATCGTTGTGGGTTACTCCATGCGAATCGAGCGCCGGCGCTCCCTCGGCCGGCACAATTGCACAAAACAGTCTCGCACATTTTGGCGTTTGATATGTGACGGCGGCGCGGTAATTCGCCAACTGGCGGGGCAAAACGTTTTGTCCGATGCCATACTGGTAGATTCGATGATGTTTTTATTCAATGCGTGCAGGCCGTGGCTTGCCGCCGTGAGCCGCTGGAAGGAGGCAGCATGTCTGATGCCGTTCGTGCCGAGAAAATCGCGCACGAGGTCGACGATGCCGCCCGTCAGCTGGCCCAGGCGGGCCGCTTGGACCTGACGCACGAGTTTATCCAGCATGGCGACGTGACGGTCTATGCACACGTGACTTCGGTAGCGCGGGCGAGCCTGTCCTTTGCCGAGTGCTTGGGCCGTGCTGGCATTTCGGTCGACCGCGCCTCGCTGCTGCGCGGGGCCCTGCTGCACGATTACTTTCTCTATGACTGGCACGATCCCGACCCAAGCCATCGACTGCATGGCTTTCGTCACCCGTTTTTTGCCCTGGCGCGTGCGGAAGAAGATTTTGAGCTGACGTCGCGCGAGCGGAATATCATCGCGCGCCATATGTTTCCGCTGGTACCGGTGCCGCCGACATGTCGTGAGGCATGGATTGTGTGCCTGGCCGATAAATGGTGCGCGCTGCGTGAGACGGTCGCCGGCCGTCTGCGGCGCAAGGACGAGGCTGACGATGGCGTGAACAGCGAATCGAACGAAAAGAGGAGTGGGTAGACGGTGGGAACCGCGATCGACATGGCATTTGACGGCGCGACGCTTGCCGCCTGTCCGCTCTCGGCGCTGGTACTCTCGTTTGCCTTCTACGGTTTTTGCGGCTGGGTATGGGAGTCGACAGTCTGCGCCATGCTCAACCACGGACGCTTTGCCAACAGCGGCTTTTTGCTAGGGCCGTGTTGTCCCATCTACGGTGCGGGCGGCATCGCGTGCTGGCTTTTGCTGCGCGGGATTCCGGATGCCTCGAGCCAGTTTGTCGCCGCGGCGCTTGTATGCAGCGTGATCGAATACAGTGTTGGTGTGCTGTTGGAAAAAACAACAGGCGCGCGCTTTTGGGATTACTCGCATCTGCCGTTTAACCTGCACGGACGCATCTGTTTGTACTGGGCCTGCGCGTTTGGCTTGGGTGCGCTGTGCATTTGCCGTTTAGTGGAGCCGGCATTGCTGGGGCTGCTTGCCCATCTGCCGGTGCTGATTGTGCGGCTGTCCGCCTTTATCGTCGCTGTCGCGATGATGGGCGACGCAGTGTGTTCTTTGGCCAGCTGGCGTCGCCTGTCCGACCAGCTGGAGTGCGTCCGGGCCGACCTTGCCGACCGCATCAACGAGTCGCTTGCCGATGCCTCGGACTCAATGCTCGAGCGCATTCCTGAATCGACGATTGACTCGGTGACACAGACGCACATCCGTAGCCGTGCCGTTAACGCGTGGCTGGCCGAGCTGGGTGACGCCGCGCTCGATGCCCTGCGCGAGAAGGCTTCGATGCCGACGTTTATCTCGGATGGTGCTCGCGGCCTGGCGCTCGCTGCCCGCCGCGTGGCCGATGCCGCGCCGAGCATGCCGCGTCCGTCGCTCAGTCGTCGCCTTGCCGGCAAGCGCATGAGCCGTCCGGTGCCGAGCGTGTCGCTCAGCCGCCGCGACCTACGCTTCTTCAACGCCTTCCCGCGCCTGCGCATCAATCGCTACGAGGGCGTCATCCGAGCTACCGACCTCCGCGACCGAGCCCGCGAGCTGTTCCGGCGCTAGCCGGGACGGACGCGCTCACGGCTTCCTTGCTCGCGTATTTCCCGTTGGTTTCGCGTCCGTTGCCGCGCCGTTTCCAAGATTACGGCACCGTTTCCATTCGACAGCGCAGCGTTTAACAACGCCGTATCTGGTCTACACCAGTTGCCCCTCGGCCGCATCATGAGCGCCGACAACGTTCATGCGACCAAGGGGGAGAGAATGTACGATACGGGATCGACAACGTTTATGCTCATCTGCACCATGCTCGTGTTTTTAATGACACCGGGTCTGGCGTTTTTCTATGGCGGCCTGTCCAGGCGCAAAAATGTTATCAACACCATGCTTATGTGCTTTGGCGCCATTGGCCTGGTTGGTGTGCTGTGGATTGTCGTCGGCTGGTCGCTGGCCTACGGCGGCGACGGCTCGAGCCCGTTTATTGGAGGCCTTGACCAGCTGCTGTGCCTGCCGGTGCTCAACCAAGTGCTGCAGGCGGCCGAGGGCAATGCCGCGGACGGTGCCGTCTACCCTCAGATCATCAACATCGCCTTCCAGATGGCATTTGCCATGATCACGGCCGCTATCGTCACAGGCAGCTTGGCCGGCCGCGTTAAGTTTGGTGCCATGACGGCCTTCCTGGGCATATGGCTGCTCGGGGTCTATGCGCCGCTCGCCCACATGGTCTGGGGCGGCGAGGGCTCCTTTATCGGTGACATCATCGGTGCGCTCGACTTTGCCGGCGGCGATGTGGTGCACATTTCGTCCGGTCTTACCGGCCTGGTCCTCTGCTTAATGCTCGGCCGTCGTCGCGGTTTTGGCATGGTGAGCTATCGTCCGCATAACGTACCGCTTGTGGCGCTGGGCGCCGGCCTGCTTTGGTTTGGCTGGTTTGGCTTTAACGGCGGCAGCGAGTTTAAGGCCGACGCCGTGGCGGCACTCGCCATCCTTAACACCGTGACGGCCAGCGCGGCGGGCATGGTTTCGTGGCTTGTCGTTGAGCGCGTGCACACCGGTCGCCCCACGCTGGTGGGTGCCAGCACCGGTCTGGTTGCAGGCCTTGTGGTGGTCACGCCGGGCGCGGGCTTTGTCGAGCCGTGGGCGGCGCTGGTCATGGGCCTGATCGTCTCGCCCGTCTGCTACTTGGCTATCAGTCATCTCAAGACCAAGTTTGGCTACGACGATGCGCTCGACGCGTTCGGTTGCCACGGTATCGGCGGTATCTTGGGCGGCGTGCTCACGGGCCTGTTCTGCGTGCCGGAGCTCTCGTGGACCGGCAAGGGCGGCCTGTTCTACACGGGCGACGTGTCGCTGCTCATCTCGCAAATTTTGGGCATTGTGGTGACGGTCGCTATTGTACTGGTGCTCGACTTGGTGATCGCCGCGGTGGTCAAGGCGCTGTTCCACGGCAGCCTGCGCGTGGACGAGGCAGACGAGGCGCTGGGCCTGGATGCGAGTCAGCACGGCGAGAGCGCATACCCTTCCTTCTCGGGACTCGATTAGCGGCACGGGTTTCCCAGGCACCCGACCTTGCCCCTCAAACCGTCGCTTGCGTACCGAAGTACGCGGCGCTCCTCTTTCGGGGCAATCTCGGGCACCTGGAAAACCCGTGCCATGTGAAGGTAAATCAATTTCTTTTATTGAAGAGAGGAATTCACTATGAAGAAAATTACGGCTATCGTGCGCCAGGAGAAGCTTGAGGTTCTTAAAGATGCGCTGTTTGCTGCTGATGTTCGCGGCATGACTATCAACCAGGTGCAGGGCTGCGGCGCACAGCATGGCTGGAAGGAATACGTGCGCGGCAACGAGCTGCTCGTCAACACGATCCCCAAGGTGCAGTTCACCCTCATCTGCGCCGACGAGCATGTCGACGGTATCGTTGACATTATCTGCAACGCCGCTCGCACCGGTGCCGTCGGCGACGGCAAGATTTGGGTCGAGCCGGTCGAAGAAGTCATCCGCATTCGCACCGGCGAACACGGCCCGGCCGCGGTGTAGAATCGACCGTCTGCCATCCGCAACGTTAAAATGCTGCAATGAGGCACAAGACTTGCGTTGCGGATGGGCGGATTATGGGTCGCAATAAATATCCCGAGGAGACGGTCGCGAAGATTCTCGACGCGGCACTGGAGCTATTCTGCGCACAGGGTTATGAGGGGACGAGCATTCAAGATATCGTTGACCGTCTCGATGGCATGACCAAGGGCGCTGTCTATCATCACTTCAAGAGCAAAGAAGAGATTTTCAACGCCGCGTTTGATCGGGCGATGACTCCGATTGTTGAGCACCGCCGCTCGATGCTTGGCGTCGGTAATATGACCGGCGCCCAAAAGCTAAAAAGGCTTTACGCTCCCGAGTCCGTTGTTCCGCAAATTGAGCTATGGGCACGTATGCGTCCTGCAGCAGATCCGGTAAAAAGCTCGCGTCTTCTGGCGATGCAGTACCAGGGCTCGTTTAACGAGTCTGCCGATGGCTATCTCTTGCCGGTGATCGAGGAGGGCATCGCCGACGGATCCATTGCGTGCGAATGTCCGCGTGAAGCGGCGGAGGCCGTATCGTTGTTGGCGAATCTTTGGCTGCTGCCATTGTTCCGTCCGCTTGAGTCCAAGGATCGAATGCTCGCTCGCGCTCAATGTTTGGCGCAGATGGCTGCCGCGGTGGGACTCGATTTGGGGGAAGAAGTGCTTCAGACAACGGCGCAGATTTGGGACGTATGGGACCGCGCCGGGTGGTAATATAGATACCAACGGTATGTAATTGATTTGTGAGGGTAGCCACGGCTGCCCTTTTCAAGTCATTAAATACATACTAGTGGTATGTATAGGGGGTGGGCTTATGGCTGGGCTGAGAGACGTCGGTGTCTCGTTGAAATCAAAAACAGTGCGGTCAATCAGGCTCGCGGAACTTCTGGTTGCGCAGCTGTGCACGTATTCGATGCTGTCGGCGCTGTGCTTTGCGTATCCACTTTACTTGTTCGATTGCAGTGGATCGTCAACGTTATATGGCGCCGTCGTGGCGACGGCGTTCATACCCGGCGTACTCGCAACTCCGGCTGGTGGGATCTTAGCGGATCGGGGAAGACACCGCGAGGTCCTCGTGTCCCTCGGCATTGCTCTGATGACTGCATCACTGCTGTCTATCCCCATGAAGCGCTCGTTGCCTCTTGCGGTCGTCGTAGTAGCGATACTTTGTGTTCAATATGGTGTTCAATCGCTGCTAAAGCCAATGCTCCAAATTGAGACGGTGCGCATGGCGGGTGAAAAGAAGGTTGAGCGGGCCACTGCATTGGTTTCGCAGGTGACCATGGTGAGCAATATCTTGGGTCCTGTGGTCGGGACGGCAGTCTATGGGTGCTTTGGCATCGATGCTCTTTGCACAATCGCGTCGGTAACGTTTGCGATTTCAGCTCTGTTGTTTGGTGGCGTACTCAAGCAAAATGCCTCATCTGAAACGATGGGAGACGGCGCGACTCGTACGAGATGCCGAAACGATTTTCGGGAGTCGATTCGGTATCTGTTGCAAAATGCATCATTGGTCGCTGTGATTTTGCTTGCGGCAGTTTTGAACCTTGCGTTGGTTGGGCTAACGATTGGCGCTCCCATTATTGTTACAAAGCATCTCGGCATGCAATCGTCCTGCGTTGGGATAGTTGAGGTTGCTCTGGGCCTGGGTGGTCTTACCGGCAGTGGCTTGGTCGGCATTTGGCCGCATCGCTTTTCTTTCAATGGCATATGTCGATATGTTGCGATGATCTGTTTTGGAGTCGCGCCGATTATTGTTACGCTGCTGTTCGGCGTAGATGTATGCGTGTTCACCGTGTTTGCGGTTGGTTCGGCATGGGTCATGGTGTGGGCGAGCATTACGTCGGTTGAAATCATCGCGTTTGTTCAGCGGGTAGCGCCGACTGAGCTCTGCGGAAAAGTGCTTTCGGTCGTTTACATGGTCCTTTCCTGCGCAACACCTATCGGCCAATTGACGTACGGGGTTGCATATGATCGATGGACACCGGCGATTGTATTCGCAGCCATGTTGGCGGTGCTGACGTTGACGACGGCGCTGTTTTATCGTCTGAAAAATCGCTTGCGGCGATTGTCTTAACGCGCTGGGGCACCGTTGCTTTGCGGAAGCGAATGTCCTGGCGCGTTGGAACACCCTTGCATGGGCATGCCTCTCTTTCGTCTAAAATAACGTGCAGACGAAGGAGAGGCACGCCCATGATCAAGATGTTTGCGAGTGACTTAGACGGTACGCTGCTTAACGCCCTGCACGAGGCAGATGGGACCATCCGCCGTGCCATTCGCGAGCTGACCGAGGCCGGACTCCACGTGGTTCCCGCGACTGGACGCTCGACGTTGCCGATCGGCGAGCATGGCTTTACGGGCCTGACGCTTGACGCCTGCTGCTCCAATGGATCCATCGTGCGCGACAGCCATGGCGAGGTGCTCAAGACTTGGACCATCGATCCGCAGGTCACTGAGGAACTGCTCAAGGCGTTCCCGGACATTTGCTTTGATTGTTCCACGCCCGATGGCATGTACTCGAGCGGTTCGTTCGAGATGCATCAGGCGGGCTTTAAAAAGGACAGCCCCATCAAGCGTATTGTGATGCGCGGCATGCGTGCGCGCGGCGGGTATCACGAGGAGCAGTACTTCGACCAGTCGATCGGTGACATCCTGCGCCACGATGTATGCAAGATCAATTGTCGCGTGACCTCGTCCGAGCTGGAGCGCGACCTTAAGGCGTATCTTGCCGAGCGTTCGGACCGCGTGGTCAACGCGCCGTTCGATCCGGTGATGTTCGAGATCACGGACGTGGCATGCAACAAGGGCGAGAGTGTGGCCTGGCTGGCGGGCTACTACGGCATTGCCGAGGACGAGGTTGCGGTTTATGGCGACGGTGGCAACGACATCGCCATGCTCAAACGCTTCCGCCACAGCTACGCGACCAAAAACGCAAGCGATGCAGCTAAGGCCGCCGCGAGCGCGACCATCGGCAGCTGCATGGCCCACGCCGTCCCCAAACACATGCTCGCCACCATGCGCAAGCAAAACTCCCGCACCGTCATCGAATAATGTGACAAAGGGACTGTTCCTTTGTCACATGGGAGATACCGGCTTTTGGCGTATAGGACTGTTACGCTTTCGCCACCAACAAATTTCGAGTTATTCGGCCTGTCGGAGGTCGTTAAATGGCTAAAGATGCCCTCTCGGGAACATTCATGCCTCTAATGGTGTTTGATTCGGTGACGTAAGTGCGCAAATGGGCATGTATACGCTCAAGTAAGGACATAAACTCTCAGATAATCCCGGCGGTGCATTTATACAAAACCAGTAGCGTGGCCGAATAACTCGAAAAATGTAGCTGGCAGTTCGGCGACAAGCTCGGGTATGGCAAAGGAACTGCTCCTTCGCCATACCCGAGCTCCGATCTTCTGATATGCGAACAAACATTCGCATATCTAACTGTGCTTTGATAGAATCGGTATCGTTGACGGTAGTTCCATGTGCCGGGCAGCGCCCTCCATTTGATGGGAGGCGATGCCCATGACCGATTTGATTGATTTCGTGAGGCTCCTGACCGCATTGGTCTCGCTTCTTACGACGCTTATCGGACTTTCCGAGGCACTCAAGCAACGCTCGAAGCGTAACAGAGGGGGTCGCCGCCGCTAAGGCGTTGACCCCCTAAAACAAGCAACGGCGCTGCCCAGCCAGCTACAACTTGGGCTGCCGTCGACACTATTCTACCCATGAATGACATTTTGGACAATCGGTAATGCCGCTCCAAAAGCCAGGCGGGTTGTGACAAAGGGACTGCCCTCTCGTCACATCCAAAATATTGCCTTTACGTGTTGATACACACGGTGTGCAATAATACTCGCACTGTGCAATAGCGCACAGGCTGAGTAACAAGGAGGACGCTTGTCCCAGCTCGAGAAATGCGATCGCCGGTCCCTTCGCTCGCAGCGTGCCCTTCGCCAGGCACTTGCCAGCGAGCTTGCCGAAAGCGGCGACCTTTCGCGCATTAATGTCGCGTCGCTCACCGAGCGCGCCGGCCTTACGCGCCGCACGTTCTATTCGCACTACCGCGATATCCCCGACTTTATCAATCAAATCGAGGACGGCTTGCTGGCCGAGATCCGTGAGCGCATTGAGCTCATCACCGCAGCTCAGCTGCCTGATCTCTATCACAATATCGATGAGCTCGAGCCGGCGCCCGGTTCGGTTGAGCTGCTGCGTTATCTTGCGGCCAACCGCGACTTAATCGGTGCGCTGCTGGGTCCGGGCGGCGACCAGGCCTTCATTAAAAGGATCATCGACACCGCGCGTGAGGCTGTGGTGCCGCGTGCGCAGACGGGCATTTTGGGCCTGGCGCTGGGCACGTTCTTTGACTACTACGTCACCTACGTTGTGAGTGCCGAGGTCGGCCTGATTCAGCGCTGGTTTGAGCGTGGGCTCACCGAATCGCCCGAGGCCATGGCGCGCATTATGACGGTGCTCGCTTTTGTGCGCCCCGGCGACCTGTATGGCCAACCCATCGATATCAACGTGCCGGAATACGGCATGAAGCTATTGAACTTGCAGCTCGAGGACGCGGCCGACACCGCCGCAACCGTCGAGTCCAACAACTAAGAGGAGAGACAATGAGCAAACTCGTCGAGGGCATTAAGGACCGTATAGTTGCTGCCGCGCGCGAGGCCGCGCCCGCCGTGGCGGACGCCGCGCAGAAGGCCGCGACCGCTGCTGCCGAGAAAGTTGTCGAGGCTGTTGCCGAGGCCAAGAACGCGGCAGGGGAGACGTCCGTCGCTAGCGAGCCCGTAGCCGCCGCTGAGCCCGTAGCCGCCGCCCAGGCCCCCGAAGGCGCGATCTTCAACCCCGAGGCCGCCCGTGGCAACCTGCACCTGGGCATCGACGTAGGCTCCACCACCGTCAAGCTTGCCGTGCTCAACGACGACAACCAGATCGTCTACGCCAAGTACCAGCGCCACCACACCGACGTCCGTGCCTGCGCCCGCGATCTGTTCGAGGGCGCCGCGACTGTGCTGCCGACGGCCCAGATGACCTGCGCCATCACCGGCTCGGGCGGTCTGCTGCTGTCCCAGTGGCTCGACTTGGAGTTTGTCCAGGAGGTCATCGCCAGCAAACGCGCCGTCGAGACCCTTATCCCGGCCACCGATGTCGCCATCGAGCTGGGCGGTGAGGACGCCAAGATCATCTACTTTGACAACGGCATCGAGCAGCGCATGAACGGCACCTGCGCCGGCGGCACGGGCGCGTTCATCGATCAGATGGCCACTCTGCTGCACACCGACGCGAGCGGCCTCAACGAGCTCGCGGCCAACGCCACCACCATCTATCCCATCGCCAGCCGTTGCGGCGTCTTTGCCAAGACCGATGTGCAGCCGCTCCTCAACGAGGGCGCCCGCCCCGAAGACGTGGCCGCCTCCATCTTCCAGGCCGTTGTGACCCAGACCATCTCGGGCCTGGCGTGCGGCCGTCCCATTCGCGGCAACGTCGCCTTCCTGGGCGGCCCGCTGCAGTATCTCTCCGAGCTGCGCCACCGCTTCTACCTCACGCTCAACCTGGACGAGGAGCACCGTATCGTGCCCCAAAACGCTCACCTGTTTGTGGCGAGCGGCGCCGCCATGGCGCACGAGTCCAACAAGCTCAGCACGTTCCCGCAGCTCATCGATGCCATCGATAGTCTAGGTGACACACAGGGTGCCGAGGTCGAGCGCCTGGATCCGCTCTTTGCCACCGACGAGGACTTTGCTGAGTTCAAGAACCGCCACGACAAGGAAGTCGTCCCCAAGGGCAAGCTCGACGGCTACACCGGCCGCGTGTTCATCGGCATCGACGCCGGCTCCACCACCATGAAGGCCGCGCTCGTGGGCGAGGACGGTCAGTTGCTGCACACCTGGTACGGCAACAACAACGGCGACATCCTGGGCACGGCCAAGGTCATCATGGCCGATTTCTACAACCACATTCCCGCGGGCTGCACCATCGGCCACGTGACCACCACGGGCTACGGCGAGGCACTGCTCATCGAGGCCCTCAAGGCCGACTCCGGCGAGATCGAAACCGTCGCGCACCTGCGCGGCGCCAAGGCATTCCTGCCCGGTGTCGAGTTTATCCTGGACATCGGCGGCCAGGACATGAAGTGCCTGCGCGTCAAGGACGGCGTGATCGAGCACATCATGCTCAACGAGGCCTGTTCGTCGGGTTGCGGTAGCTTTATCGAGAGCTTCGCCGTCTCTATGAACATGGACGTGCGCGCGTTCGCCAACGCCGCCATCCATGCCAAGGCCCCGGTCGACCTGGGCAGCCGCTGTACGGTCTTTATGAACTCGCGCGTCAAGCAGGCGCAAAAGGAAGGCGCCACGGTGGGCGACATTGCGGCCGGCCTGTCCTATTCCGTCATCAAGAACGCCCTGTTCAAGGTCATTAAGCTGCGCGACCCCAAGGAGATTGGCAGCCAAGTGATCGTCCAGGGCGGCACCTTTATGTCCGACGCCACGCTGCGCGCGTTTGAGCAGCTCACCGGCGTTCATGCCGTGCGTCCCGACATCGCCGGCTGCATGGGCGCCTACGGTGCGGCCTTGCTCGCCCGCGATCGCGCCGACGCCGACGGCACCTCGACCATTCTTTCTGCCGAGGACATCGCGCACCTCACCGTGACGCAAAAGCATGTCCGCTGCGGTCGCTGCTCCAACAACTGCCAGCTTACCGTCAACGACTTTGGCGGCGGTAGGCGCTTCATTACCGGCAACCGCTGCGAGAAGGGCGCCGGCCACAAAAAGCAAAAGACCGAGGCCCCCAACCTCTTCAAAAAGAAAAACGAGCTGCTCTTTGACCGCGAGGTACTGAGCCCCGACGAGGCCCCGCGTGGTACCGTCGGCATCCCGCGCGCGCTCAACATGTACGAGAACTACCCCTTCTGGCATGCGTTCTTTACGCGCCTGGGCTTTAGCGTACAGCTGTCCGACCAGTCGAGCAAAAAGACCTACCAGGCGGGCATCGAGTCCATGCCGTCCGAGAGCGTGTGCTATCCGGCCAAGATGAGCCACGGCCACGTGATGAACCTTATCGACCGCGATGTCGACTTCATCTGGATGCCGTGCGTGCGTTGGGAGCGCAAGGAGGACCCGACCGCCGGCAACTGTTACAACTGCCCCATCGTCATGAGCTACCCCACGGCGTTGGCACTCAACATCGACGAGATCCGCGAGCAGAACATCGAGTTCCTGTACCCGTTTGTGCCCTATCACGACAAGACCGAGCTCAAGCGCCGTCTGTACCAGGTGCTCGCCGTCGACCGTGTGGCCGATGCGCAAGCCGGTCGCGGTCGCGTGCGTGGACCCAAGATCACGCGCTCCGAGGTCGATGCCGCCGTCAACGCTGCCTTTGAGGCCGATGCACGTTTCCACGAGGACATCCAGACCATGGGCGAGGAGGCCCTTAAGTGGGTCGAGGACCACGGCGGTCACGGCATCGTGCTCGCCGGCCGTCCCTACCATAACGACCCCGAGATCAACCATGCCCTGCCCGAGCTTATCTCGAGCTTTGGCTTTGCGGTCTTTACCGAGGATTCGCTCGCGCATCTGGTAAAGCCCGAGCGTCCGATTCGCGTTGTCGACCAGTGGATGTACCACAGCCGCCTGTACGCCGTCGCCCGTTTTGTGACCATGCGCAACGATTTGGACCTGATTCAGCTCAACTCCTTCGGCTGCGGCTTGGACGCCCTGACCACCGACCAGGTGCAGGAAATCCTTGAGGCCAGCGGCAAGATCTACACCGTGCTCAAGATCGATGAGGTGTCCAACCTGGGCGCCGCGCGCATCCGCATCCGCTCGCTCATGGCGGCGCTCAAGGACCAGGAGGCCGAGCGCTTGGCCGAGGCCACGGCCGCGGGCGAGGCCTACGAGCAGGGCGATGCCGCGCCGGTGACGCCCTCCACGGATGCCCCCGCGTTCGCGAGTCGCAAATACACGTTTGAGGCTCAGCGCGAGAGTGCTTCGACCGCGTGGCCCAAGGTGCCCTTTACCGAGCAGATGCGCGAGGAGGGCTACACCATTCTGTGCCCGCAGATGGCGCCGATTCACTTTGACCTGGTCAAAGAGGTGTTCCGCGGTGCCGGCTACAACTTGGAGCTGCTGCCCTCGACCGATCACGATGCCGTCGAGGCCGGCCTGCGCTACGTGAATAACGACATCTGCTATCCGTCGATTCTGGTGACGGGCCAGATTATGGAGGCCATCGAGAGCGGTCGGTACGACCTGTCCAAGACGGCCGTGGTCATCAGCCAGACCGGCGGCGGCTGCCGTGCCACCAACTACATCGCGCTCATCCGTAAGGCCCTGCGCGAGAGCGGCCACCCCGAGATCCCAGTAATCTCGCTTTCGGCCGTGGCGCTCGGCGAGGACAACCCCGGCTTTAAGATCACGCCGGCGCTGCTTAAACAGGCAGTCTACGCGGTGCTCTTTGGCGACGTGATGATGCAGATGCTCTATCGTTGCCGCCCGTACGAGGCAACGCCCGGTGCCGCCAACGCGCTCTACGAGGAGTACATGGCACGAGCCCGCAAGCTGGCGCCCAAGTTCAACCGTCACAACTACACCAAGCTGTGCCGCGAGGCCATCCGCGCGTTCGACACCATGCCGCTTGTGGGCGAGGGCACCAAGCCGCGCGTGGGCGTGGTCGGCGAGATCCTGGTCAAGTTCCACCCTACAGCCAACAACCACGTGGTCGACGTTATCGAGCGCGAGGGCTGCGAGGCTGTGGTGCCGGGCCTGCTCGACTTCTTCCTGTACTCCATGAGCAACGCCGAGCTGCAGAAGGACGAGTTGGGCAGCTCTGCCACGACGCGTGCGGGCATGCAAGCGCTTATTAAGCTCGTGGACTGGATGCGTACGCCGGTGGAAGAGCTGCTCGAGAAGTCCCGCCGCTTTGAGGCGCCCGAGCGCATCGGCACCATGGCCGACAAGGCCCGCACGGTGCTTTCGGTGTGCAACAACATGGGCGAGGGCTGGCTGCTCACGGCCGAGATGCTCGACCTGATCGATCATGGCGCACCCAATATCATCTGCACGCAGCCCTTCGCGTGCCTGCCCAATCACGTGGTGGGCAAGGCCGTGATTAAGGAGCTGCGCCGCCAGCATCCCGAGAGCAACATCGTCGCGGTGGACTACGACCCCGGCGCGTCCGAGGTCAACCAGCTCAACCGCATTAAGCTCATGATCAGCGTGGCCAAGGAGAACATGCGCGCCGGTAAGGGCTTTAAGCTCGAGAAGGTGGCGCCGCTCGCGATGGACGAGGTCACCGGCCAGATGCGCGCCCACGATGGCTGCGTGAGCTGCGGACCGGCCAGCGAGGAGGCCGTGGCATCGGTCGCTGAGCGCCTGGGACGCGGTATTAAGAAGTAACTGGCCTGCTTTGTGCTGGATATGAGACAAACGGGTGGTAGCCGTACCGGCTGCCACCCGTTTTTATTGCACATATGTTGCGTAAATAGCGTTGCAGGCGCCTTCAGCGGACTCGGATTTCGGAATTATGCGGCAAAATTTGAATAGGCCGAGCACACTGGATATGCCCAAGCTTTGTACCTGCGGTTTTATTGGTGAAAAACCGGGGTGTGCTCGAGGGCTCCGGAATTTGCCGCATACTTCCGAAAACAACGTCTCGGTGGCACCAAAAATTGCCTCCAGAACCCTGAGATAATGAACATATGTAGCCGTTCGCCGCAAATTATCGTCCGTTCATGGAACCTATCTCCAACGAGTTGTAACCATATGGTTTGATGTTGGAAACATATGATTGCCGGCAGGCCGTAGGTGACGTTTGCCCTGATATCGGAGGTACCAAGTATGTTTCGTGCTCCGTTAAACAAGTATCGGGCTGGCTAACATGAGCCGCCGTTTTGTCTCGATAACCCTTGCAGTGGTCTGCCTGGCTGTGCTCCTGGGCGCTACAGGGCTGTTTGCTATAAGCCGAGAAACGTCCTATATGCAGGAATGCGCTTCCGAAGGCTTTGCCATTGATGGTTACTATCGGGATGACAAAACGAGTCGGGTAACCCTGGCTTTTCTTGAGGAGGACAACTGTCGATGGCAGCTGGTCGACCAAGACGGAATCTGCACAGACGGGCAGTTTAAGCGTACGGATGACCCCAACATCCTGATATTAAAGAAGGAAAACGGTGAAGAATTCGGTACGGTCCACGTGGCGTACTTGTCACGCCGACGCGATCAGGGCTTGCTCTACCTATTTAGAGATACCAGGGTGACCCGTTTTTATCTGGTGAGTACCGGTCCGGCGTTTACGGTGGAGTCTGGCGATGTCGATGCGGACAGTTGATTCACGGCAATAAAACAGCGAGCGGGGCACGGACATGAATCGCGCCCCGCTTTTTTGCTCGCGGCCTGCGTCGCGTCTGCGCTTCGTTCCGACTCGCGCCTGTGCGCGCATCCATCTCACATCCCGCATCACTTCACATCGAACTCCACGCGATCGAGCTCGGGCACGTTGAGGTCGATGAGCTTGCGGGCAACGCGGCGGTCGTGTGCCCCAAGCGCCTCGCCTGTCGTCACATGGGCGACAATCTCGCGCTCGACGATGCCTTCCTCGTCCCCTTCGGTGGCCGAGGTCTCGACGGCGACGGTGTAATCCTTAAAGCCCGGCAGCACCGCGGCAAGCTCGCATGTGGTCTCGGTGACGCCGTAGCCGTCCTGCACGCCGACCTGCGCCGAGCCAATGGACCCCGCGGTCATGACGATGCAGGGGATGGCAAAGATCACCGTACCCACGATGATGCGGCGGCGCACCTTGTGTGACAGCTCATCGACCTCGGCATCTTCTTCGGCGGTCACAATGCCGTCGCCGTTGAGGTCGCGCTTGAGCGGCACGCGCAAAAGAAGTAGTACGGCTTCGGCCGCCAGCGCGATAAAGACGACGTTGATGCCAAACTCGTAAAGCGCCGAGAGAAACAGCGACCCGCTTGCGATGGCGATGCCATAGCCCGCCGCGCACAGGGGCGGCATGAGCGCGGTCGCCACGGCCACGCCGGCGATGAGCGTTGCGGGCTCCTGGTCGCGCGAGTTGCCCAGGCCACCCGCAAAGCCGCCCGCGAGCGCGACGGCAAGGTCCCACACGGTGGGCGTCGAGTTGTCGATAATGGCGGCTGTGGTGGTGCCAAGGGGCGAGAGCTTAAAGTACAACGTGGATGTGACCAGGCAAAAGACCATCTGCAGTGCGAGGCTGGCAATGGCCTCGACGGTGATCTCGCGGTCGAGCGTGGCGATGCCATATGCCATGGCAAGGACCGATCCCATAAGCGGGCAGATGAGCATGGCGCCCACGATGGCGATGTCCGAATCGATATCGAGGCCAATACTTGCGATTAACATCGCGATGATGAGGATGCACAGGTGAGTGCCAGTCAGACGCGCCCCGTTTACAAAACGCTTGCGGATCACGTGATAGGGTGCGCGTCCCTCGCGAATGTTGAACGCGCGCTTGAGGAAGCGGGTGACGTTTTCCATGGCTTCGCTATGAGCAGGGCGGATGCCGTGACGCCGATGATGACGCTCACGCAGTCGTTCGATCTGTTGCTTGTCGAGTTCCATGTTCACCTCGTTCTGGCACGGGCCGCGCAACGCGCCCGTTGTCCTAACTCTACACCGTGGCGGGCGGGGTGTCTGTTGGATGCGGAATCCGATAGGGCGGATGACGCGGGAGCAAATGCAAATCACAGGCTCAATTCGATCCCGCAAGAATATGATGCGCCAGCTCCTACATATGTGACGAAATTGTGAAGCACGAGAGCGCGAATTTCAAAAAATCCGCCGGTGACCAATGTTGCGCAACAGAATTCAAAAATCAGCTCCTACAGTTTGAAGCGTATGGATAAATCCGTGTCAAAGGGAGAAAGCCATGGCAAACTACAGTCCACAACACTTTGAGCCTCGGGCTAAGGCCGTCAACGTCAAGGGCGTTGCCAACCGCGCCGTCGCAACCGTTTTGACGGCGGGCCTCATCGCTCAGCCGCTCATGTCGCCGCTGGCGGCAATCGCCGCACCGTCAACCGGTAACGGCGATTCTGTTCAGGGGGGGGGGGTAGTTCTGTAGAGAATACCGTTGCCGCCGGTAACCAAGCGGTCGTAAAGACGGCTGCCCAGCTGGCCGAGGAGTCGGCAAAGCAGCTCAAGGACGCTCAGGCCGCCTACGATGCCGCCCAGAAGAAGGCCGACGCGGCGGGCCAGTCTCAAAAGCAGGCGCAGCAGCAAAAGAATCAGGCCTCGCAGGCCGTGACCGATAACGCCGCCGAGCAGAACGCAGCAGAAGTCGCCGCGCTCCAGGAGAAGATTGACGAGCTCAAAGCCGCCGTCGAAAAGACCGAGCAGCAGCAGAAGAAGCTGGGCGACCTGAACGATCGGCTCGAACAGGCCAACAAGAGTGTCGAGGATAAGACCCAGGCGCTCAAGGACGCCAAGGCAAAGCAGGATGAGGCCAAGAAGGCCCTCGATGATGCCCAGGCCAAGCTCGAGGCCATGGGTATGGACGAGTACGAGGCCGCCAAGAAGGCCGTCGAGGACGCGCAGGCAAAGCTCGATGACGCCAATAAGGCCGTTACTACTGCACAGGCCAATCTGGACCAGGCCAAGGCTGCCGAGGCCAGCGCCCAGCAGGAAAAGCAGAATACCGAGGCGGCTTTGACGACTGCCCAGGCCAAGAAGCAGGAGACTGCCGCTGCTCTCGCAGCCGCAACCACCGCGCGCGATAACGCCCAGCAGAAGTTCAACCAGGCGCAGGCCGCGCTCGATGCTGCCGTCTCGGGTACGGGTGTTGACCTGAGTGCGCTTGAGGCCGCCAAGAAAGCTGCTGCTGGTGAGCTCAAGACCGCGCAGGCGGAGCTCAATGCCGCGACGGATGCCGACGCCACCGCACAGACAAATCTGCAGGCCGCCCAGGCTGCCGTCGCTGCCGCGCAGGAGAAGGCCAACGCCGCCAACGCTGCTGTGGCATCTGCCCAGTCTGCATACGATGCGGCAAACAAGGAGTACAAGGACGCGGCCAGTAAGCGTGACGCCGCGAAGACGGCATACGAGCAGGCCCAGCAGACCGAGGCCGACAAGAAGGCGGAGTACGATAAGCTTGTCGAAGTTCGCAAGCAGAAGCGCAGCGAGTGGGAGGCAGCCTGCGCTGCTTCGAACGCCGCGGAAAAGGCTTATGACGCTGCTAATGTCCAGGCTGAGGCTCTTGAGCAGCAGATTGCTGAGCTCAAGTCCAACATGACCGTTGACCAGGAAGTCATCAGCCAAGGTATACTCGGCTTCATGAACTATATTAGCGACGGCAGCCAGTTCACAGCCACGCAGAAAAAGAACGCCCAGGAAGCCGTATCGATGCTGACCGGTGCCGCTGACAAGGCCGAATGGTATGACCAGTACGTCGATCAGGACATGTCTCGCGACACCAACCCGCTTTCCTTGGAGCAGATGCGCAACGCCCTGACATATCTCGACACCCAGAACAACCTCCGCAAGGCGAACGGTCAGTCGGCGCTCAGCGTCAGCCACCGCATGACTGCGGCAGCCGCTCTTAATACATCATATTCATCGAACATCTGGGGACACTCGAACTGTTACTTCGACAACGGCGAAAATCTTGCTGGCGGAGGCGGCGCATATACCGGCGGCGAGACCGAGGATACGCTTGGCTGGCCATATACCGGTCTCTACACCCAGGAGAAAAAGGCATTCGATAAGTACGTCGAACAGTATGGTGACGCACTTGGGAGCCATCGATATGATTCATGCTATATCTACCAGCACTACTACAGCATCTACAAAGAGTGCGGGCACTATCTCAACATCATCGATGCCGGCACGAAGGCTATCGGTATCGCGACCGGTAGCGGTAAGAACACCGATTCCGAGGTAACCGTATTCGATTACAGCGCTGATGATACTCAGGCTGATTTCACTGTCTCCGAGTTCAAGAAGCTCGTGAACGACTACATCGACTCTGCCTATAACGCTGGCGGCACGCAGGCGCAGAAGGCGCAGCTCAAGGAGCTTCAGGGCAAGCTCGCCGAGGCGCAGAAGAACTTTGGAACTACTAGGGAAGCTTACTTCGCAGCTGTAAACGGGCAGGATGCCGCCCAGGACGCTTTCACCGCAGCAGATGTGAACATGAACACCGCCAAGGGCGAGTACGAGAAGGCCAAGTCCGGCACCGCCGCCGCGAAGACGGCATACGACGCCGCCGAAGCCAAACTCAAGGGTATCGACGTCAAGACGCCCAAGACCAAGCTCGACGCCGCCAAGGGCGAGGCCGCTACTGCCCAGGCAGCTCTCGATAAGGCAAACGCCACGCTTGCTGACAGCAAGACGAAGGCAGCCGAGGCCGCTGCTCACAAGGCGAAGGCTCGCAGCGCCCGCGACGCCGCCAAGGTAAAGTCCGATCAGGCCAACGAGGCGTATGACAACGCTACTGCTTCGGTCAAGGACCTTGCCGCCAAGTGCGATGCCGCCAAGACGGATCTTGCGAACAAGCAGGGCACGCTTAACGATGCCAAGAAGGCCGACGACACTGCCCAGGCTGGCGTTGACAAGGCTCAGGCCGCAGATGTGCACGCCGCGACCGCTCTTTCGGGCGCCAAGCAGGCAGTTGCCGCCAAGACGCAGATCCTGTCCGACGCGCAGGCGAAGGCCAAGGCCGCCGAGGACGAGCTTGCCACCGCAAACAAGGCCTTCGAGCGCTTCGCCGGTGCCCAGAAGGCGGTCGACGACGCCAAGGCCGCCTATGACGCTGCCGTCGCCGGTGTCGCCGATGCCCAGAAGCAGCTCGAGGCCGCCAACGAAGCCGTCGTCGATGCGAACTTCGAGATCGTCGAGGCCAAGGCCGAGCTTGCCAGCGATGAGGCACTCAAGGCCGATCTTGAGGCTGTCGACCATAAGGCATCCCTTGCCGCGGGCACGACGGGCAACGAGAAGCTGGTTAAGCTGAACGCTGCCTACGCTCGCTATAAGGCTGCCGTCGATGCCGCCGCTGGTCTCAAGGCTGCTCTGAGCGATGCCGATGCCAAGCTGTCCGATGCCAACGACGCCTATGCCGCCGCGCTTGCCGAGCTTGGCGATGCCAAGGATGCCTTGGCTGCCGCTCAGGCCGAGTACGACAAGTATCATCTCAAGGCTGAGCCGCAGGCCAAGCCTCAGGTTGCGCAGGCTGCTGCAAAGGTCCCCGTTGCCAAGAAACAGGCCGCGCCTGCCGCGCTCGCCCAGACTGGTGATGACTCCGCACTTGCGGGCGAGGTGTTCGTCATCGGTGGCATTACGCTCGTTGCCGCGGGCGTGACGTTGGCTGATCGTCGTCGCAAGCAGATGTAGCGTTTCAAGCGTAGATTCTGCAACGAACTTCGGTTCATAGCAGGAACGCTTCGATAGCTAAACCAATAAGGCCGGCGCGC
>NZ_QSHS01000001.1:0-17438 GCF_003467795.1 Collinsella sp. AM36-4AA | reverse complement strand
GCTGTTAAACGCAGCGCGCCGGCCTTTCTTTGCGTTGGTATCAAAAAGCCCGGTCGGTAACCGCGAAAGCTACCGACCGGGCAAATCGTAGGCAATATGGTTGCTGTCGAGCAGCTGCTCAGCTTAGCCCAGCAGGCTTAAGCCCACGGAGACAAACGCCAGGATAACGCCGACGATGGACTCGCCGCCGAGCAGGCCGCTGGCGACAACCAGGCCCTGCTCCTGGAAGGCGGCGTCCTTGGCAGCCCTCTCCTCGTCAGAAAGACCAGCGGTGGCGTCGCGGTGGGCGGACCACTTGTCGTAGGCGAGCTTGACGCAGGAGCCCAGGAATGCCGTGAGTGACATGTAGAACGGCAGGTACACGCCCAGGCCGATCATCATGGCCGGAATGCCGAGCCAGTACATGACGATGCCGGCGATAAAGCCGCCGGCAAACCATGGCACGCTCGGAATGCCCGAGACCATGGTGGCGACCACGCTTGCCTGTGCGGCCACGAAGCTCTTGTCGGGACCAAAGGCGTCCGGACCATAGGCGGTAACCAGCGCGACCATGACGGCTGCGGCGACCAGGGCGCCCGCGATGCCGCCGATGGCCTGGCCGATCCACTGCGCACGCGGGTTGGTGCCCAGCACGGCGCCGGCCTTAAAGTCGTTCATGACGTCGCCCGCAAGGCCGCACGCCACGGCCACGATGCCGGCGATAAAGAACAGCTTGACCTGAGCGATCTGAGCGAAGGCGGCCACGATGAGCATGACGATGAGGCCAAAGATTTCCATGGGGTCGATGCCCGTCTGGCCGCAGCTCTGTGCGCTCATGATGGTAGTGACAAAGGTGAACAGCGTCACGATGACGGCCGGGACGGGACCAAGGTCGAGCGCGATGGCGATGATCACGGCGATGGCGGCGGCGCCCAGGCCGATGATGCCGGCGTCGAGCTTAAGGGAGCCCGAGATGAGCGACTGCTCGTCGGTGTCGGTGGAGCTGTCGGCGGCGAGGCCGCGGACGATACCGGCGACCTGCGGCAGGATGTCCTTGAGGACGACGGCGACGCCAAAGCCCATCATGAGGCCCATGCCCAGGGACTTGACGATGCCCTGCGCGGTCACAACATCGAACAGACCGGCAGCGGTGCCGCCCACGATGATGCCAAAGTTGCCCAGCAGGGCGCCGGCAAACCAGAAGGCGACCGGGGCGAAGCCCACGAGGAAGCCGACGGAGAGCAGCATGGGCGAGTTGTAGATGCCAAAGGTCACGCCGGGGATGTTGAGCGTGCATAGCATGCTGGGCACCACGCCCAGGGCGTCGCGCAGCACGCTATAGATGCCGGCGATGGCCATGGAGCCAAAGAGCTGCTTGCCGGTCTTGCCGCCGGCCTCGGTCGCGCGCAAGGTCTGAGCTGCGGCGTTGCCGGTGGGGAACTCCAGCGCGGCGTCCACGATAAAGTGACGGTGGATGAGCGCGGTGGCCAGCAGGCCCAGGATGGTGCCGGCGAGCGCCACGATAAACATGTCGAGCCAGCTGATCTGGTCGGCATAGCCCAGCATCCAGGCGCCCGGGATGGTAAACGCCAGACCGCCGGCGACCATGGCGCCCGCGGACATGATGGTGTGGGTGACGTTTGCCTCGTTGAGGCTGGCGTTGCCCATGAGCTTAAGGAAGAACAGCGAGATGACGGCAGCGAAGACGATCGGCCAGGGGAGTGCGCCCATCTTGAGGGCGGTGTAGGCCGAGCTCGCCGTGATGATCACGCAGCCAAGGACGCCGATGACGACGCCGCGCAGCGTGAGTTGCCCGCGCATCGAAGCGCGGTTCAAGGGATTGCTCATATAAAACTCCTTTGCGTATATCCGCTTCCCCCGGGAGCGCCGCTACGGATACGGCGCGGGAAGTCGGGTTACCAAGGGCCGCCGCGTGAGCTCGCGCGCGACCGCGCACCAGTATAGCCGCAAGCTAGGCATTTTGGGATGACTGGTTTAGGTAGGCGATATACTGCTGGGCAGACGAAAGGAGCGCCGACGATGCTTAATGGGTGCGCATATATATTGACGGTCGACGTGGGCAACACGTTCATTCGCTTTGGCCTGTTTGCCGAGGATTCGGCCGCGGCACAGGAATGCCCGCTTGCGACGTGCGAGATCACGACGCCGTCGAGCATCACAGCCGACGAGGCGCGCATGAGGCTCACGCAGGTCATGGGCGCGCTGTCAGCCGATGCGGGCATGCCGGGCGCGCTCGTTCCCGCCGCGGCTGTGCTGAGCTGCGTGGTGCCGGCGCTCGAGCGCCCGTGGAAGGCGGCGCTTTCCCGCACCTGCACGGGGCGTGTGCTCACGGTGGGACCGGGTCTCAAGACCGGCATGCCTGTGCACTACGATGACCCGGCCGAGATCGGTCCCGACCGCATCGCCGACGCCGTGGCGGCCCGAGTCGTCTACGGCTCTCCGTGCATCGTGATCGACCTGGGCACCACGACCAATATCGAGGTCATCGATGCGCGCGGAACCTTTGTGGGCGGCGTTATCGCGCCAGGCCTGGCCCTCGGCGCCCGTTCGCTTTCGGCGGCAGCAGCGCGCCTACCCCAGGTTGAGCCCTCGGCGCCAACGCACGTCATCGGACGCAACACGCGTGAGGCCATGCGCTCGGGTGTGGTTTTGGGCGAGGTAGCCCGCATCGACGGAATGCTCGACATGGTGCTTGCCGAGATGCGCGCGACCAAGGCCGCGGGGGAGGGCGATGTGCCCATCGTCATTACCGGCGACGATGCCGAGGCACTTGCGGCGCTGGTCGGCCATAGCCTGACGGTAGACGACGCGCTGACGTTGCGGGGTCTCGCCGAGCTCTACCGCATCAACCAAAAGCCCCGCCGCGCGTAGGGCGAGGGGCTGGTGGGATAAGCGCCCCTACCTTTCACCTGCTACAATGGGCCAAACTATTGCGATTGCGGAGGTGTCTGCCATGTCGGACGATCTTCATCAAACCGCGTCGGGCAAGCGCCGCGACGTTATTAGCTGGGACGAGTTCTTTATGAGCGTGGCCATCGCCGCGCAGCGCCGCAGCAAGGACCCCAACACGCAGGTGGGAGCGTGCATCGCCAGCACCAACCACCGCATCCTTTCGGTGGGTTACAACGGCACGCCCTCGGCGCTCAACGACGACTTTTTCCCGTGGGGTACGAGCGATGACCCGCTGCAGGACAAGCACAACTACGTGGTCCATGCCGAGGCCAACGCCGTGCTCAACTACCGTGGCTCGCTCAAGGACCTCGAGGGTTCCACGGTTTACGTCACGCTGTTCCCGTGCCACGACTGCGCCAAGATCCTGGCGCAGGTGGGCGTGGGCGAGGTCGTCTACCTGGACAACAAGTATGCCGATACTGACGACGGCCGTATCAGCCGCCGCATTCTCGACTCCTGCGGCATCAGCTACCGCCAGGTCATCGTCGATGTCCAGATTGGTACCGGGGGACAGGCTCGGCAGTAGCGCGTGCCAACGCCAGCTGGCGGCAAAACAGCCAAAAGAGCCCCGTCCCAAATTGACTGCTCGTGAAAGTCGTGTCCGCACGCATGGCTGGCGCCTAAGCGGGTACATGGCTGTAGTAACATAGCCCCTGTCCGCGGGCGTGCCCGCGTTATTGTGAGAAAGGAGCCCCTGTGGCTGTTAACGAAGAGCTGCTTAAGAAGGTTCTTGAAGAGATTCGCCCCAACCTGCAGGCCGATGGCGGCGATATGGAGTACGTGGGCGTCGACGACGAGGGCGTTGTCAAGCTGGAGCTGCAGGGCGCCTGCGCCGGCTGCCCCATGAGCTCGCTAACCCTTTCCATGGGTATCGAGCGCATCCTGAAGGAGCATGTGCCCGGCGTTACCCGCGTTGAGCAGGTCAATGCTTCCGGCGAGGCCGAGGACCTGTACGACGAGTACGCGCCGTTCTAAGATGCGAAAGCTGCGGACGGTACGCTCCGCATAGACGTTACGCCCAAATATGCGGCTGCGAGCGTAAGGCCCGCGGCCGCATTTGTATGTAGGGAGCAGGGGGATCGATATGCTCAACGACCTCTACCATATGCTTGATCCCGTCGCGATCTCGGCGGGCCCCATCACCATCTACTGGTACGGCCTGGCCTACGTGGTCGGTGCTCTGCTCACGGCGGTCGTTATGTACCGCACGCAGCGTCGTTGGGGCTTCAACATTACGATTGATGACCTGACGAGCGTCGTGGTCGGCGCGGTCTTTGGCCTCATCATCGGCGCGCGCCTGTTTTACGTCGTCTTTTACGGCGATGGCTACTATTGGACCCACCCGTTCGAAATCTTTGCCACCAACGAGGGCGGCATGAGCTTCCACGGCGGCCTGGTGGGCGGCATCTTGGGCGGCATCATCGTGTGCCGCATGTACAAGCTCGACGCCTGGACCATCGCCGACCTTGCTGTGATCGGTGCTCCGCTGGCGCTGTGCCTGGGACGCTGCGCCAACTTCGTCAACGGTGAGCTGTGGGGTAAGCCGACCGATCTGCCCTGGGGTGTGGTCTTTGGCGGCACCGCGGGCGATATGCCGCGCCATCCCTCCCAGCTCTACGAGGCGTTTCTAGAGGGCATTGTGCTCTTTTGCATCCTGCAGGTGCTCAGTCGCAAAAAACCGCTGCTGCCCCAGGGTACGTTTATGGGCGTCTTTGTGATGGGCTACGGCATCGTTCGCTTTTTGATTGAGTTTGTGCGCGTGCCCGATGCGCAGCTGGGCTATCTGCTGGGCGGCGTCATCACCATGGGTCAGCTGCTGAGCCTGCCGCTCGTAATCGCGGGCCTGGCGCTCATCATCTTCGCCCGACACCGCAATCGCCCCCAGCGCATCTACCTCGACGTCTAACCACCACAAAGGGGACAGGCACCTTTGTGGTGGTCTGCTGGGCAACGACGACAGAACCGTAACGTTTTCCCAGATAAAACCTGCTAAAATAAACCTGTCCCTTTTTGGCAGGTTTCTAGAAAGGCTCTTTGGACTGTGAAGGATTCCGACCTCTCCACAACGGCTGCGCGCGACGCTGCCCGCATCGTCTGGTTTAAGCGCTACCCCGCCAAGCAGACGCTCATCGCATTTCTGCTCGCGCTGTTGGCGACCACGGCGTTTTCCATCGATCCCGCGCCGGTCTCGAGCAACGCAGTCTTGGCGATTGACCCCAAAGCCTCGGGCATGCTGTACGTGTGCTACGAGGTGCTCCTCTCGTTTGCCGGCCATACCGACGCGGTCATGCTGCTTGCGCTTGCCTGCCTGCTCACTCTGCCGTTTCGCTACGTATTCTTTGGCCGCGGCGATGCTTGGCGTCCTTCGGTGATCCTTCCGTCGCTGTTCTTTGCCGTCTGCATGGTGTTTGGCCGCAGCTACGACCTCACCGATTCTGCCGAGATCGTACTCGGCGACAAGGCTCGCATCATCTGCGCCTGGATAGGCGGTGCGGGCTGGATGCTCTTGGCGGTCGTTGCCTTCTACCTGGCTTTTGAGTGTCTAGATTGGCTGAGCTCTCGGCGCATTCCGTTTTCCGAAGCGCACTTTGGCCGTGTATGGCGTGTGGCTCACGCCGTACTCTCGGTCCATCCCTTTGCCGGGCCCTTCCTGGTGCTTATGGTCGCCTGGGCGCCCATGCTCATCGCTTCGCTGCCCGGCCTTTTTATGGGAGATACGGGTGCGCAGATTCGCCAGTGGTTCAACTACCCCAACGGCACGAGTGACTACCTGCGTCTGCTCAATCCCAATGTGTTGCTCAACGGACATCACCCCGTGGTGCACACGGCTATCATCGGTTCGTGCGTCCAGCTGGGGCTTTCACTGTTCAACAGTGCCAACGCAGGTCTTGCCATCTACACCTGCGCTCAGTTCGTCATTACGGCCGCCTGCATGGCCTATTCCATCTCGTCGCTGCGCAAGCTGGGCGTGAGCTTGCCGATCCGCGGCGTGATCTTGCTGTTCTTTGTGTTTATGCCCATGTTCTCCAACTACGCGGCCCTGCTTACCAAAGATGTGCTGTTTGCCGACGCGTTTTTGGTGCTGTTGGTGCAGACCGTGAAGCTCGTGGCCTGCGGCCTGCCCCGTCGCGATGCCAATGCCGAGCGTGCGGGCGAACAGAGGCCCGTACTCTTTGCGCGCCATGACTGGCTGCTGCTCGCTCTGGGTGCCATGGGTTCCACGTTTCTGCGCAACGGCGGCCTGGTGTTTCCCCTGGCGGCATGCGTAATCGCGGCGGCGTTTTGCGCATGGGACGCGCATGTGGCTCGTCGTGCAGTCAAGCAGGCCGGTGCTGCGCCTTCGGGCGCCATCTCACGTTTCCGCTGGGTGGGAGTTCTTGCGGTGCTTGGACTCTGCCTTGCCTCTAATATGTACTTCACCAAGGTCTTTATGCCGGCGCACGACATTACGCCTGGTTCCAAGCGCGAAATCCTCTCGATTCCGTTCCAGCAGACGGCTCGTTTCGTCCAAAAGCACGACGGCCTCAACTCGGGTGTCAACCCTACGGTTAAGGAGGACGGTACTATCGTGGAGGCTCCTTGCGACGGCTTGGTGACCGACGAAGAGCGTGCCGTGATCGACCGTGTGCTCAAGTACGACAATCTGGGCCGCCGCTACAACCCGGATAAGTCGGACGCCGTCAAAAATTGCTTTAACGAGTACGCCTCGCAGGAGGACATCAAGGCCTATTTTGAGGTCTGGGCGCAGATGTTCAAAAAGGATCCCGAGTGCTACATCTCGGCGCTCATCAATAACTACTACGGCTACTTTTATCCGAGTGCCCGCGATGCGTGGGTCTACAGCACGGCGCGCAGTGCCGAGATTATGGCGAAGCCCGATAACCTCAAGTACTTTGACTTCCATCCGGTCGATAGCAAGGTTGTGCGCTGGTGCGACCACCTGATCAACCTGTATCGCGTGGCGGTGCAGCGCATTCCGTTTATCTCGCTCACCATGAGCTCGGCCACCTATGTGTGGATTATGATCGCCGTGGTGGTCTATCTGCTACGTCGTCATTCATGGCGCGGTCTGGCCATTTGGTTGCCGCTGCTGGGCGTGCTTGCCGTGTGCCTGATCGGTCCCTGCAACGGTTCGACCTATATGCGCTACCTGTATCCGGTTATCGCCTGCATGCCCTTTGCCATCGGCGCCACCATCACTCGCAGCGACCTCCTCTGGTCCTAATTTGGTGCAAAGGGGACAGGTTACTTTGCACCAAAGGGTGGCATCATCACGACGCCTTCATTTTGGGGTTTATCTCGCAGGCCAGTAGGTATATCATAACGACGTTTGTTTATATTGCCCGAGCATCTGCGCTGGGCTTTAGGTCGAAACCGATAGGAGACACGTATGTCCGGACACTCTAAGTGGGCCACAACCAAGCATCGTAAGGGCGCGCAGGACGCCAAGCGTTCCGCCCTCTTCTCCAAGCTGAGCCGCAACATCACCGTTGCTGCCCGTCTCGGCGGTGACCCGCTGCCCGAGAACAACGCCAGCCTCGCCGCTGCCGTTGCTAAGGCCAAGGCTCAGTCCATGCCCAAGGACAAGATCAAGTCCGCTATCGACAAGGCCTTTGGTTCGGGTGCCGATGCCGCCGTCTACGAGAACATCGTGTACGAGGGCTATGGTCCCGCCGGTGTCGCCGTCTATGTTGACTGCCTGACCGACAACCGCAACCGTACTGCCGCCGATGTCCGTTCCGCCTTCTCCCACGCTGGTGGCAACCTGGGCACCTCCGGCTCCGTCGCCTTCCAGTTTGAGCGCAAGGGCCAGATCGTCGTCGCCAAGGAGATCCTGGACGAGAACGCCAAGAAGGAGACCATGATCGCCAACGGTGCTGCCGGTGACGAGGATGAGTTCATGATGGCAATCGCCGAGGCCGGTGGCGAGGACTACGAGGACGCCGGCGAGGAGTGGATCGTCTGGACCGCCGCTAACGAGGTCATGGCTGTCTCCAAGGCGCTCGAGGAGCAGGGCGTCCAGGTCAAGGGCTCCGAGACCACCATGGTCCCGACCACCCCGACCGAGGTTTCCGGTGCCGACGCCAAGAAGGTTCAGCGCCTCATCGACCGTCTCGAGGAGCTCGACGACGTCCAGGACGTCTACAGCACCATGGACATGACCGACGAGGTCATCGCTGCCCTCGAGGAGGAGTAGCGCCTGCACGGGTTAAGCCGTGCATATCTGGGCATAATGAAGCGAGCATGCAAGCCTCGTGGAATAGATGAGCCGGATCCGCGTGCGTATGGCACCGGACCCGGCTCTTTTATAATGATGCGAATCGTTTTGCATTCTGTGGATCGAGATTTGAAGGGAGCGCCGCATGCGCGTGCTCAAACGAGCCCTAGCGATCGTATATCTTGCCGCCGCCGTCGTGGCGCTGGGCACGTTGGTCTGCCAGTTTTGGGGGCCATATACCTACCGCTTTATGCTGCTGATGCGTGACCCTATGCCGCGCATTGTCGTTACGGTGTGCGCCGGTGTCGTGGCGCTCGGCGTGCTGGCGGTCTTCTTCCGCCTGATGTTTGCTCGCCGCGAGCCGTCCTGCGTGCATCCGGCAGGGGAGCGCAATATCGAGGTCACGCTCGCGGCTCTCTCCTCGTGTGCCCGCGCTGCTGCCGAACGCGATGACCGCGTGATGGTCGAGCATATCGAGGCGCGTGTTCAGGGTTCCGACGAATCGCACGTTCGTTTTAAGGTCGAAGCCATCGCGCTCGATGATAAAGACGTTGCTTCCCTTGCCACTGCGATGCAGCAGCGTATCGAGCGGGCCTGCGACACCATGCTCGGTACGCCGGGCACGACTGCGCGCGTTCGCTTTTTGCCGTCCAAGACTACCGTCCAGACCGTGGAGGTTTCCGGTGAGTGATACCAACCAAGACAAGACCGCCCGCACGCCGCGCCTGACGATCGATCAGAACGCTATGCCGGCAGGCGAGTCCGCCGACACCAAGCCCGAGGCCGGCGAGCAGCACGACAGCGCCGCCAACGACTTTGACGAGGCCATGGGTCTCATCAAAGGTACGGGCGCCGCTATCTGGAGCTACGCCGTGCGCCACCCCAACACTACGCTCGGCGCCGTGGCAGGCTTTATCCTCGCCGTGCTGGTACTTACGTTGGGCCTGTGGGACACGCTTGTCATCGCATTCTTTGTGCTGATCGGCGCCGTGATCGGCCAGATTCGCGACGGCGAGAACGGTATCGTTAACTTCTTCGGCCGTCTGTTTAGCGGCCGCTAATATGTATTCGACTGTCGCATCCGTGGCAGGCATAAGGAGGAACCATGGCTTTTAACACGAAGGTCGATGTGGCCGATACCGAGCTCGAGACGAACGAGGCCGTCGCCGCCGAGGCGGAGGACGTAACGCTCGAGGACGAGGCGCTCGTCGAGGCAGAGTCCGAAGACGAGGCGGACGAGGATGACGAGGAGGCGGACGAGTCCGAGGACTCGCTGACCTATTCCAACGGCGTGATTGAGAAGATCGTCGCCATGGCCACCCGCGAGGTGCCGCACGTTCTGGGCATGAAGGGCAACCTCATGCACTTTGTGCAGGAGCAGTTTGGTGCCGAGAACCTGACCAAGGGCGTGACGGTCGAGGTCACCGACGACAACCGCGTGGTCGTCAACATCTCGGTCATCATCGAGTACGGCGCCTATGCGCCTGCGATCTTTGACGACGTTAAGGCGCGCGTCACCGAGCGTCTTGCCGCGATGACCGGCCTTGAGGTGGCAGGCGTCAACCTGCGCATCGAGGATGTCATCACCCCCGAGGAGTACGAGCACCGTACCAGCCAGCACGAGTAACCTACCAAAAAGGGATGTTTATTTTGGCAGGTTTTATCTGCGAAAACGTTAAACGGCCGACCGCGCAAGCAAAAGCGTGGCCGGCCGTTTTTGTACGCACCCGATGTAGTCATACCGCTCGTCTAACTAAGGGTTGCAATCCCCACGTTCCGCGTTACCCTAATGGGCGCATTGTTTCCAAATTGTTAACGAGGGGTTGCCGTAATGGCCGACGAACACGAGACCGAAAGCAAGGCATGGGCGATTGAGGCCGCTGCGGCAGAGGCGGCGTCGCGTGCTGCCGAGGAGGTGCATCGTCCTCCGGTGGTGCCGATGGAGCGCGTGGTCGATCGCGATGTTATTGAGCAAGGCGAGCGCGCCGGCCGCAGGCGCAGCCAGGAGCCAGGCTTTCCGCGCTTTTTTGCCGAGCTCAATCTGGGCCTGATCCTCACGGCGTTCGCCATCGTGGCCTTTAAAACCCCCAATCACTTTGCCTTCGGCGGTACCTCGGGTGTGTCGGTCATTCTTTCTACGCTGTTCCCGACTCTGCCCGTCGGCGTCTTTATGTGGATTATCAACGCGGTCCTGGTCGTTCTGGGCTTTATCTTTTTGGAGCGCAAGGCGATTCTGTGGAGCGTCTTCGCTTCGTTTGCGCTTTCGGCCTATGTCTCGCTGTTTGAGCTCTTCATTCCGACCGATGTCTCTCTGACGGGTGATATGTGGCTCGACCTGTGCTTTGCCGTCATCTTGCCGGCGCTCGGCAGCGCTATTGTCTTTGACATCGGCGCCTCGACGGGTGGTACGGACATTCTTGCCATGATCCTCAAACGCCGCACCACGCTCGAGATTGGCCGCGCACTGCTGTTGGTCGATATCGGCATCGTGACCATCGCGGCTTTTCTGTATGGCCCGCGCGTCGGCCTGTACTGCGTGCTTGGCCTGTTTGCCAAGACGCTCGTGGTCGACAAGGCCATCGAGAGCATTCACCTGCGCAAGGTCTGCACGATTATTTGCGCCGAACCGCGCAAAGTCGAGGAGTTTATCGTCAAGCATCTCAACCGCACGGCAACGATCAGCCGCGGCTACGGCGCCTTCTCGGGCAAGTGCGTCACGGTGATCATGAGCGTGCTGAGCCGTCGCGAGGCAGTGCAACTGCGCCGCTATACCCGCGAGATTGACCCTGGCGCCTTCATCACCATCGTCGATAGCTCCGAAATCGTCGGCAAGGGCTTCCGCGGCACGAACTAGCGCGGACGCACCCTTCGAATCATTGAATAAGGCCACCTACGTTGCAAATCGGCCATCTTGGGGTATTTGTCCCCACATTGGGCGATAATGATGCTAAAGACATCGTTTGCGATCCAGGTGATTCGCTCTAGATACGAAGGGATGATTTCGATGTTCTGTTCGCAGTGTGGCGCCCCCATGGGCGATAACGACAAGTTCTGCGGCGTGTGCGGTGCTCCTAATACCGAGGTCAAGGCCGCCGGCCCCGCTTCGCAAGCTCAACCCCAACCCCAACCGCAGGGTCAGCCGTTTGTCCAACCGCAGCCCCAGCCGTTCGTTGCGCCCCAGCCGGCTATGAACGCGCCCAAGGGCTGCATGGCGCAGGCCTTCAACGATATGCTTAAGGTTCCCGGCGCCCTGGTTCGCGTATGTCAGATTGCCTTTTTGCCGGCGCTGATCTGCGTCGTGTCGGTGCTGGTGCTGTTTATCCCCGTTATCGGTGGCATCGCGGCGGCCATTGGCTTTTTGCTCGCTTACGTGGCAAGCGTGTGCGGCGCGGGCTTTGCTATCGAGTGGGGCCGCGACCTGTCGCTCAAGGACGATAACGGTATGGAGCGCCCGCTGCTGCGCTCGACCTCGTTTGGCCTGGGCATTTTCTCGTCTGTCATTACAGGCGTGCTCGAGTTCGTGGCCATTATTCCCGTGATTGGTGTGGTGTTCTCGGTGCTTGAGAGCGCCGTAATCGGTGCTGTCGGTTCATATTATTTCTATGGTTCGAGCGGTCTAGAGGGTGCCCTCATCGGTTCGATGGGACTGCTTGTCTTTGCCCTGTTCGTCTCGTTTGTGCTGGGCATTTTCTTTAAGATGTTTGGTGATGCCGCTGTGATGCACTTTGCAGTTGCCGGCCGCGTGGAAAGCGCGTTTTCGCTCGAGAAGGTCTGGAAGTCTTATAAGGCCAACCTGGGCAAGCTGTTCTGTGCCTCGATTCTTCCCGAGTTTTTGACGGGCATTGTTTCCAATATCATCACCTGGATTTTCACCGCCATCTTTGGCGCCATTGCTACGTTTGGTATGTATAGCTATTACTATCGCCCCACGGGTCTTGAGGCAATCATTGAGGGTGGCGGCATTACGCTCATCCTGTTCTTGATGATCGTCGCCTTTGTTACCGTGTTCCTGAATGTGTTTGGCACGATGCTCAAGTATCGCGCCATTGGTTACTGGGCAGCGCGCCATGCCAGCGAGTGGGCCGATGAGGATACCGACGATGTCCTGACGTTTGTGCTCCCGGGTGAGAAGAAGCCTGCTCCTGCGGGGTTCAATCCCACGGCCGCCACTGGAGCTGCACCTGCCCCGGCACCCGCACCTGCACCCGCGCCTGCCCCGGCACCCGCGCCTGCCCCGGCACCCGCGCCTGCCCCGGCACCCGCGCCTGCACCTGTCCCTGCACCCGCACCGGCGCCCGAGGCGACGCCTGCGGGACCCGATTGGAATGCCGTTGCCACGCCGGCGGATGAGCCGGGCGATAGTCCTGCTGCCGAAAACAATCAAACCGAATAGTCGGTCGAGGCGCCCTGGGCAACTGAGCCCGGGGTGCCTTTTTCTACCGCGGAAGCAAGAAAATACCTGGGAAAATGGTTGCAGAAAAAAATCTCGGAAATTGGTCAATGTTGCGCAACAACGTCGCGGCTATTGTTGAGAACATAGACGTGTAAGGTTTGAAGGCGTGCGACGCCTTAGGAAAAGGAGAAGCTTATGTTCTGTCCCACTTGTGGTTCTCCCATTTCGGATGATGCCAAATTCTGCCCTGTTTGCGGTTCTGCCATCGGTGCCGCCCCCGCCGCTCCTGCTCCGCAGCCCGCACCTCAGCCCCAGCCTGCTCCGCAACCCACGCAGATTCAGCCCACTCCGGTTCAGGCAGTTCAGCCCCAGCCTCAGCAGCAGTACACCGGGCAGCAGCAGTACGCCGGCCAGCAGCAGTATGCTCAGCAGCCTGCGCCTGCCCCGATGGGCTATGCTCCGATTAAGACCGACCGTGGCGTGATCGGTTGGCTCCTGCTTTCCATCGTGACCTGCGGCATCTATTCGTATTACTTCCTCTATTGCCTTGCCCGCGACATCAATGTCATGTGCCAGGATGACGGCGATTCCACGCCGGGTCTGGCAGCATTCATCTTGCTGTCGTTCGTGACCTGCGGCTTCTACGGACTCTACTGGTACTACAAGATTGGTAACCGCCTGCAGGCTAATGCCCCTCGCTATGGCCTGATGTTCCAGGAGAACGGCACCACCGTTCTTATGTGGCAGATTGTCGGCGCGCTGCTGTGCGGCCTTGGCCCCATCTTTGCCATGAACATCATCATTAAGAACACCAATGCCATGGCAACGGCTTACAACGCCCGTCTTGGCGCTCGTGCCTAACGACAAGAGCGGCGTGAACAGCTCTCAGGGACATAAGGGCGCGGCGGAGCTCATTCGCCGCGCCCTTTCTTGCATCGGCGCGCTCTTTGTCGCCTGGCTCGCACTTTACCTGCTCGATATCGGCTGCGTGTTTCGCCTGATGACGGGCATTCCCTGTCCGGGATGTGGCATGACGAGGGCCTGGCTGGCAGCGCTGCGCCTCGATTTTTCGGCGGCCTTTGCCTACCATCCGCTGTTTTGGGTGGTGCCGATTGCGTTTGCGCTCGCGTTCGTGCGCGAGGAGGTGGCATCGAGCAAGCTAAGGCGTGGCATTGACATTGCGGTTATTGTTCTGTGTGTGCTGGTCGTTGCCGTATGGATCGTGCGTCTTATCAACCCGGCAGACGCGGGCCTGCTCTTTGGTGGGCACGCTCCCGCCGGAGTTCCCACCGATATCATCCACCTCGAAACCCCACGCTGGCTCACCATCCTTCGCTCTTACCTGTCGTGACGGAGGACGCGCTAGAAAAGCGGTCGACACATAAGCGGGGGCGAACGTTGAGATAACGTTCGCCCCCGCTTTGCTCTAGCCAGGTTGTTATGGGTGGGCGTGACGGCTACTCGTCGCGCTTCTCCTCGTGGCGAGCGGCAGCCCGCGCATCGTGGATGCCCTTGATGGCAGCATGGCGGGCGGTGCGGGCGTCGTGCATGGCGTCGCGGGCCTCGGCGGCCGTTGCCTTGGCAGAGCGCAGCTTGGCGGCCAGGTCGGGATTGGTCTCGGCAACCGCGGCGATCGTGGGGCCGTCGAGCTCTTCTTGTGTGGGCTCGGCCAAAAAGTCGATGGCATACTGGGCGGCTACCATGGAGCCCTTGGCGAGCACACTCTCGTCGATCTTGTAGAAGCAGGAGTGCTGGGCATAGGTGGCGCCGATCTGGGGGTTGCGCGTGCCAACAAAGGCGAGCACGCCCGGCACACGGCGCAGGTACTCCGAGAAATCCTCGCCCGAAAGCGTGCCGCGGTAATGGCCCTCGCCTGCGGGGCCCAGGCACTTGAGCACAGCTTGGCGGCAGCGCTCGCTCGAGGCGGCATCGTTTTCGACCTTGTAGTTGGCGATAGTGTAGTCGGTGAGTTCGGCCTCGGCGCCTAGTGCTGCTGCGGTGTGCTCCACGATGCGGCGCATAAGCTCGGGCATCTCCTCATGCGTCTTGTCGCCATAGGTGCGCACTGTGCCAGCGAGGTACGCCGTGCCGGCGATAACGTTGCGCGCGGTGCCGCCGTGCAGTTCGCCGACGGTGATGACGGCGGGTTCGTAGGGGCTAATCTCGCGCGAGACGATGGTCTGCAGGGCGTTGACGATCTCTGCCGCCACCATAACGGCGTCGTGGCCGCGCTGGGGCATGGCACCGTGGCACGAGGTGCCGCGAACGTCGATGCGGAACCAGTCGGTATTGGCCATGCGCGGGCCGGGCTCGCAGCTCACGGTGCCGGCGTCGACCTCGCTCCAGATGTGCGCGGCATAGGCACCGTCGACACCATCGAGTACGCCCGTGCCGATCATGAGCTTGGCGCCCTGGCCGTTTTCCTCGCTGGGCTGGAATACGATACGAATCTCGCCGTGGATGTCATCGGTCATGTGGCGCAGAATCTGCAACGTGCCGAGCATCATGGCGATATGGCAGTCGTGGCCGCAGGCATGCATGCAGCCCTCGTTGACGCTGGCGAACTCCTCGCCGGTCTGCTCGGTGACGGGCAGGGCGTCGATATCGGCGCGCAGCAGGATGCGGCGGCGCGGCGTGCCGTCCTCGCGGTAGGCATCCGGCGCGGTACCGCGAAGCGTTGCCACCAAGCCGGTCTTGAGCGGACGCTCGTAGGGGATATTCATGGCGTCGAGCTGGTTAGCGATGTCGGAGGTCGTGCGCTCCTCGGCAAGGCTCAGCTCCGGGTGCTTATGGAAGTGCCGGCGCTGCTTGATGATATAGGGCTCAAACTCGGCGGCGATATCTTGGATGGCCGCGGTGACGTCGTCTGCCGCGCGAACCTCGATTGCTGCCATAATCTGCTGTGCCTTGGTTTTCGTCATGGTCGATTTGCTCCTTGCTGGGTTGATCGCAAAATCGTACAGGCTCTCTCCAGTATGCCACCTGCCGCTAGGGCTGGTAAAGTTGCCGTTTGCCGCTTGGAGTTTTGTTGCAAGGGCGGGGGAGTACACTCGGGGGTGTTGAATTTCCTGCCAGAGATGGGGATGCCCATGCAACATATCGATCGGATTATCCGCTCCAAGAACGTTTTTACCGCGCAAGACGGTATCGATACCGCCCGCGAGCTGGCGATTGCCATTGCGGGCGATCGCATCGTCGCAGTCGGTGCGCCCGATGACGTGATTGACGCCGCACCTGCCGCCACGCCGGTGGTCGATTACGGCGAGCAGTTTGTCTGCCCCGGTTTCCACGATGCGCACCTGCATTTCTTCCATACCTCGGTTGGCTCCTCACCGTATATGCTCATGGATATGGGCACGTCCGAGGCGGCGCTGGTGCAGGACGCGCTCAAGTTTTCCCAGGACCTGCCCGACGACGCCTGGGTCGTGACGCAGGGCTGGCGCGATTACCGCTGGGATCCGCCCGAGCACCCTACCAAGGCCTCCCTCGATGCGGCATTTCCTGATCGTCCCTGCGTTATGTACTCGGGCGACGGGCACACGCTGTGGCTCAACAGCCGCGCGCTCGAAGCACTCGGCGTGACGCGCGACAGCGAGCCGCCGGCGGGTGGCAGCTACGACAAGGATGCAAATGGCGAGCTCACGGGTATCGCTCACGAGGCTGCGGCCATGCAGCTGCTGCCGCGCTGTCTTGAGTGGCTGGGCGAGGATCGCATCGCGAGCGCGTATGCCGACCAAATGAAACGCATGGCCGAGCAGGGCATTACCTCGATTTGCGACATGTCGCTCATGCCCATGCCGGGCTGTGACTTTATCCGCGACGACGTCTACGACAAGCTTCAGGCGATTGGCAAGCTGGGCATTCGCGCCCACCTGTTCCCCACGCTGTTGGATGACCAATCGCGCTTGGAAGAACTTCAGACCCGCTACGCAAACAATGCGTTGCTCTCGGCGCCGGGCTTTAAGCAGTTCTTCGATGGCGTGTCGAGCGAGCACACCGCATACCTCACCGATCCCTATACCAACCCGCGCTTCCCGGGCGACCAGGGCCGTCTGACGGTTCCCGTCGAGCGCATGCGCAAGCTGGTCCTGGCGGCAGCCGAGCGCGGCCACACCGTGCGCATCCACGTTATCGGCGACGGCGCCATCCATGCCGCACTCGATATCTTTGAGGAGGCGGCAGAGCTCTACGGTTTGCCCCCGCACGGCCATAATACGCTTGAGCATTTGGAGAATCTGCTGCCCGAGGACATCGATCGTCTGCGCAAGCTCAACGTCATTGCCTCGAGCCAGCCCTGCCATATCACGCTCGACCCGGGTGGCCCGGAGCGCGACCTGGGCCTGGAACGCAGCCGCATCATGTGGCCGTTCGCAACTTATCAGCAGCGCGGTATCCGTCAAGCTTTCGGTACCGACAGCCCCATCACGGCCGTTACCAGCTTGAACGTGCTCTACACGGCTATCACGCGCCAAGATCCCCGCAGCCACTGGCCCGAGGGCGGCTGGCTGCCGAGCGAGCGTATCGACGCGGCAACGGCCCTGCGCAACTACACGCTTGGCAGCGCGTACGCAGCGGGCGACGAGCAAAACCTCGGCAGCCTAGAGCCCGGCAAATACGCCGACCTGGTAGTCCTGGACCAAAACCTGCTCACCATCGACCCCCAAGAACTCCAAGCCACCAAAGTCCAAGCCACCTACCTGGCAGGTAACTTAATCTACGAGCGCTAGCCCCATACCCCACCCACAAGGGGCGCGTTTCAGCAACGTGCCCCTTTCTTGTTCGCACCATCCGCATCGCCATTTTGCTGTACTGACTTTTCTGAATGCCGGGCCCGAATTAGTTAACCTGGCTCCCGTGTGGCTCCGGAGGGGCGGG